>DASTZF010000415.1:0-8969 GCA_035764445.1 Burkholderiaceae bacterium | reverse complement strand
CGGCGAGCGCGACGACGCGCTCGCGCGCCTGCGCGCCGGCATCGAACGCGCGAATCATCTGGTGGGGCAACTGCTCGCGTTGGCGCGTGCTGAGCCCGGCAGCGCGCCGGCGCACACGCAGGTCGACCTGGTGCAGGTGCTCCGCCAGGCGGTGGCCGACACCCAGGTGTCGGTGCAAGCCGTGCACGGGCGCATCGAGTTGCAAGCGCCCGCGACGTTGATGCTGAGCGGCGACGCCGAGGCGCTGCGCAGCCTGCTGCGCAACCTGATCGACAACGCGCTGAAGTACGGCGGCCCCGAGCCGACCGTGCAGGTCAACGCAGCGCTCGATGGGCTCGTGGCGTTGGTGCGCATCGACGATGCCGGGCCCGGCATCCCGGAAGGCGAACGCAGGCGCGTGTTCGATCGCTTCTACCGCCGTGAGCCCGGTCGCGGCAGCGGCAGCGGGCTGGGACTGACGATCGCACGCGCCGTCGCGCAGCAGCACGGCGGCACCGTGCGGCTTGCCGGTTCACCGCTTGGCGGCTTGCAGGTCGAGGTGAGACTGCCGGCGTCTTGACGGCACGCGTGAAGGCTCAACCCTTGCATGGCATGAAGGCCGCTCCGCGCTGGCCATCGGAGGGCGCACCCAGAGGTGATCTCGCATGGGGCCGGGTATCAAGGTGACCCTGGCGGCACCGGGGCGAGCGCAATCCGGTGGGTGACCTGCCCGATCAGATCACGATGCCGCCGTTCGGGCTGATCACCTGACCGACAAGGTAGTGCTCGTCCGACGCCAGGTACACAGCGAGCGAGGCGTACTCCTCGGCCTTGCCGATGCGCCCCAGTGGAATCATCTGGTAGAAGCGGGCCCGCTGCTCGTCGCCGGCGCGGTCGAGGTAGTCCGCCATCGGAGGCGTCAGCACGCCGCCGCAGGCGATCGCATTGACGAAGATGTTGGCGCCAGCCACATCGAGCGCCGTCGTCTTGGTGAGACTGATCACGCCGGCCTTGGTGGCCGAGTAGCCCGGGCTGTGCATGCTCAGCGTGCTGGTGCCACCGATCGATGCGATGTTGATGATCTTGCCCGCGCGCTGCGGCTCCATCAGGCGCAGCGCAGCGCGGGTGCAATAGAACACGCCGTGCATGTTGACGCCCCACCACTTGAGCCAGTCGTCGTCGGACAGCGAGGACACGATGCCCAGCGACTGGCGCGGCATCGGCGTGGTCACGTAGGCGTAGTGCTTGTTGCGCCGCGCCTCCTCGGCAGCCGAGTTGGGCACCCGGCCTGCGTTGTTCACCAGCACGTCGATCGTGCCGAAGCGCGCGACGGCCTGCTCGAACATCGCATCGACCGCGGCACTGTCGGAGACGTCGCACCGCACCGCGAGGCACTCGGCACCCTGGCCCTCGAGCTCGGTGCACCTGGCGTCCAACGCCGCCCCGTTGATGTCGCACACGACCAGGCGGGCCTCCTCCTGTGCCATCGCCTCGGCGATCGCCGCACCCAACCCCTGAGCGGCGCCGGTGACGAGCGCGATCTTTCCTGCCAGGCGGCCGGCGCGAGACTTGTTTCCATTTTCCATCTGGTGCTCCTTGCAATCCTCAATGGGCGATGACGACGCTCGGTCGCAAAGCCAGCAGCTTCGGCCCGCGAGCGGCCAGCGCGAAGAAGACGGCGGAGGCGATGACCAGGATGTCGGTCGCCAGCAGCACCGTGGTCAGCGCGTGCGACGAACCGGCCGCGATCAGGCTATCGCTCACCGCGCCGACCCCCAGATTGCCGATCGCGAACGCGACCACGTTGATCGTCAGCATCGCGACGCCGGTGACGGTCGAGCGCATGTGGCTCGGCGTCAGGCCCTGGATCAGCGCCAGAGCCGGGCCGTAGGTGGCCAGCGGCAGGAAGAAGCCCGCACACATGCCCACGTAGAACAGCGCCGAGCCGGCCGGCACGAAGCGGTAGGCGACCATCAGCGGACCGCAGAGCGCGATCAGCAGCACCAGGAAGCCCGCATGGCCACCCTTGATGTGCCGTGCCAGCCTGTCGCTGAGCACGCCGCCGACCACCGAGCCGAGGATGCCGAAGACGATCTGCAGGCCGCCGATCTGGCGCGAGATGGCCGCGGCATCGAAACCACGCTCGCGCACCAGCCACAACTGGGCGAACGACAGGCCAACGAAGGCCATGTGCACCAGCGCGAAGCCGGCAATCGTCAGCGGCACGGTCGGATTGGCGCGCAGGGAGCTCACGACGTTGCGCAGCTGTTGCACGAACGGTGCGCCACGCTCGGCGTTGCCGTGGGTGTCGCGGCGATCCTTGACCAGCAGCAGCGGCAGTCCGATGACCACGCCGATCGCGCCGAGCAGCGTGAACGTGTCGCGCCAGCCGTGGCTTGCACCCAGCGTGCCGGCGAGCAAGAAGCTCAGACCGATGCCCAGCGGAATGCCCATGAAGAACACGCCCGCAGCGGTGCCGCGACGCTCGGTCTTGAAGATCTCCATCAGCAGCGACACGGCGGCCGGCACGAGCGCCGCCTCGCCCGAGGCCACCAGAAAGCGGGCGGCCACCATCTGCTCGAAGCTCTGCGCCGCGCCGGAGGCGGCGGTGCACACGCTCCAGATCAGGATGCCCGCGGCAATCACGCGGGTGCGGCTGAAGCGGTCGGCCAGCGAGCCCATGAACAGGGCCATCACGCCGAAGCTCAACACCCATACGGCGCCTGCGAGCAGACCGTACTGCGCGTTGTTCAGCGCCAGGTCCCGCGTGATCTGCGGTGAAAAGCCGAGCAGCATGTTGCGATCGATGTGCGCGAGCACATGGATGAAGAGCAAAGCGATCAGCACCGCCCAGGGGTGGTTCTTCCAGTTCATGGGGTCGTTCCTGCAGTCTTGCGTCCGTGGCGTCAGGCCGCGCGGCGCAGCGTGGCGCCGCGCTCGCCGGCCTGGCGGTTGGGTGCGTAGCCAAGCTTGGCCAACGTCTCGTCGGCGTTGCGGTAGTGCTCGCCGATGCGGTAGATCTTCTTGGCCTGAGCGCCGGTGGCGACGTCGCGATGCAGTTCGCGCGAGATGCGCACCATCTGCTCGATCTGCTGCACGCTGGTCAGGCGCTCGCCCCTGCGGCCCCAGAGGTTGTCCTCGATGCCGACGCGCACGTGCAGGCCCATCGCGATGGCCATCGTGTTCAGCGGCAGCACGTTGCGCATGAGGCTCTCGATGGTCAGCACCGCGTTGTCGGGGCAGCGGTTGACGAACTCCATCATGTTGCGCGGGTTCGGGCCGTCGGCACCGCCGCCGATGGCCACCCAGTTGAGCACCAGCGGGCCGGTGTAAGCCCCGCGACGGATCAGGCGCTCGACGCTCTCGAGCTGGCCCACGTCGCCGAGCATGAAGTGCGGCTGGATGCCGGCGGCCTGCAGGCGCCGGAGGTGCTCTTCGACGAACGCCGGGCCCGACGGGATCGTCATCTCGCGATAGGCCTGCTGATAGGCCGGTTGCGCGAGCGAGGTGCCGGCCACGTCATCGGCGCTCATCAATTCGCAGATGTTCATCTGGTTGGTGTTGATGGCGAGCGTCACCTGGTCGGGCTTCGGGTCGAGCTCGGCCAGCATGTGGCGCGTGTCGTCGTTGAGCCACCGGGCCTCGGCGCCCTCGCCCTCGGGCGCGAAGGAGATCGAGCCGCCGACCTGCAGCACCATCTTCGGCACCGCGTCGCGCAGGCGAGCCAGCAGCTCGTTGAACATCGACAGGCGCTTGCTGCCCTTGCCGTCGGCCTCGCGCACGTGCACGTGCAGCACAGTGGCACCAGCGTTCCAGCAGTCCACGGCCTTCTGCACCTGCTCGGTCAGCGTCACCGGGATGTCATCGGAGTCGCCGGGCAGGAATTCGGGGCCGTACGGTGCAACCTGGATCACCAGGGGTTGCTGGTTTTCGGGCAGCAGGGAGTCGTCGAGGAAATGCATGTCGGGTCCTGTTTTGAGGGTGGTGAGGGACGGTTCAGGCGGCGGCGGAACAACGCTCGCGCGCAGCGAGCTGTTCGATCAAGATCGGCGCACCGAGGCTCATCGTGTGGATGCCGAGCACGCTGGTGAGCTGCAGCACGGCAGCGATCTCTGCCTTCGTGGCGCCGAGCTCGAGCGCCTTGCGGATGTGGCGGCGCACGCCGGGGCCGTACATGTGGGTGCACGACGCGTCCACCGCGATGGCGATGAACTCGACCGTCTTGGGATCGAGCACGCCCTTGAGCATCGGCGCCACGCCCGCGGCCATGAACTTCTCGGTCCACGCCGGGTCGAGTTCGTAGAACGGCTCCCAGTTGGGGTTCCACTCGCCGAGCTCGCGCAGGCGGTCGCAAATGGGTGTGGCAGTGGGCTTCTGAGGTGTCATGGGTCGCTCGCGGTTTCGGTACTCGATGGCGTGTGATTCTTCAGCCTCGCGCCGTTCTGAACTAAACCGAACGGGACATCGAGTTACCATTTCGGGACACCCCAAGGAATGCCGTTGACCGCACTGGTCCGCAGTGCCAGCCTGACGCACTTCAGCCAAGCCGCCGCCGAGTGCGGCCTCGATGCCAGGGCGCTCGTGGCCGCGGCAGGCCTGCCCTCACGCTGCCTCGACGACCCCGACCTAAAGATCCCGGCGCGAGGTGTGGCTCAGGTGCTCGAGCTGGCGGCCGCACGTGCGCACGACCCGGCCTTTGCGCTGCGGATGGTCGAGGCGAGACGGCTGTCCAATCTCGGGCCGCTGGGCCTGGTGGTGCGCGACGAGCCGACCCTTCGCCATGTGCTCGAAGCGCTGATGCGTCACATCTACGTGCACAACGAGGCGCTATCGGTGCGCGTGGAGCAGAGCGGCCCCCTGGTCATCGTCCGCTTCGAGCTCGACGTCGGCGGTGGCGGGTCGGTTCGGCAAGCCACCGAGCTGGTGATTGGTGTGGCCTTTCGCGTGCTGGGGGTGTTCATGGGCGCGAGCTGGCGGCCGCGCCTGGTCTGCTTCTCACACCGTGCACCGCCCAGCCGCGCAGCGCACCGGCGACTGTTCGGCTCGGCCGTGGAGTTCGGCCACGCATTCAACGGTGTCGTCTGCAACGCCACCGACCTGGACGCGCCGAATCCCGGTGCCGACCCGGTGATGGCTCGCTATTCGCGGCGATTGCTGGAGAAGGCCGGCGACACCCTTACCGCACGGATCCGCCAGCTGATCGTGCTGCTGCTGCCGCGGGGACACTGCCGCGTCGAAACCGTGGCGCAGCACCTGGGCATCGATCGCCGCACGGTCGCCCGGCGGCTCCAAGCCGAGGGTGCGAGCTTCAGCGAGCTCGTCGACCGTGTGCGCCGCGAGCTGGTCGCACGCTACATCGAAGACGGGTCGCGACCGTTGTCGGAGATTTCCGAACTGCTCGGGTTCTCTGCGCCGACCGCTTTCTCGCGCTGGCATCGGAAGCAGTTCGGCGTTGCACCACGGCGGCTTCGCAGCTAAACCGGAACTGTGCCTCGTTCGCTGCACCTATGCTCGCCGAAGTCCACCATCCTGAGGGCCGAGGAGGAAGTGGCACACGGTTCTTCAGACCGTGCGGGCGGCACTTGTATGGCATCGTTGCACGATGGCCGAGCGATGCCTGAACTGCGAGTTCCCGATTCCAGCGGGCGCGCGCTTCTGCCCGAACTGCAGCCAGCGCACGGACACCGGCCGCCTGTCGTTCTCCGACATGACGCGCGACCTGATGCATTCGTTCGTGAACATCGAGCGCGGGCCGGTGGTCTTCGCCTGGGCCCTGCTCACGCGGCCTGGCGGCACCGCACGCGAGTATGTCGAGGGCCGGCGGCGGCGCTACTACGGACCCTTCGCGACGCTGGTTGTGCTGGTGGGGCTGGCGGCGCTGGCACTCAGGCTGTCGGGCTTCCAGGTGCTGCCGCAGTTGTCCACCCAATCCGCAACCGTGCTGCAGGAGCACCTCAACCTGGTGGTCCTGGTGCAGCTGCCGCTGCTGGGTGCTGTGTGCGCGCTGGTGTTCCCCGAGGCGCGTCTGACGCTGCCCGAACACATGGTGCTGGTTGCATACACGCTCGGCATGCGCGCCGTCGCTCTGACCGTTATCACGCCGATCGCCATCCTGCTGAACCCCACCTCGGCGGTGACGTTCTGGGAGAACACCGCGTACTGGGCTGGCTGGTACGTCTACTTCGGCTGGGCCGCGTCGCAGTTCTACTTCGGTAGCCGCTGGCGCTCGTGGCTGCGCGGCATGCTCGTGGCCGCCATCGGACACGCGCTGATCATCGGCCTCCTCGTCGGCGGCAACGCAGCATACGAAATGACAACCTAGGGCAGAGTTCGAGGCCTGGCTCAAGCGGCGGGCGTTCTGCCGGTGGCCGGCGGGTTCCGGGGCGGTGGCCATGAAGCGCGGATCACCCTGTTGCCGGTGGCGCCGCTCTCGCCATGCTGGCCGCGTGAAAGGCCTCGCGCCACACTTTGAATCCGCACTGCCGGGCTGCGAGGTCAGGCGCATCGGACCGCCGGCGTTGCGGTTTCCACCTTTCGCGGGTGCGAAGCGGACTAGTCATGGACACGGGAGTCGGTCCGCTCGTGGGTGCCTGGAGGCATCAATGAATCGGTACGTCCAGCCGGCCTCGCGGCGTCATGGCGCATGGCCCAGCCGTCGCTTCTACGTGGTTCTCGCGGCGCTGACATCGGCAGCTGTCTCGCTCGCGCAGGACAAGCCGGTGCCGGCGGCGCCGCGGCAGCTGAGCGTGGAGATCAAGCCCGCGCAGGGTGACTTCGACCAGATGCTGCAGCGGCGCGTCATTCGCGTCGCCCTCCCGTACAGCCGCACCCTCTTCTTCATCGACAGGGGGCAGGAGCGCGGCCTCACAGCCGAGAACATGCGCGACTTCGAGCGCTGGCTCAACCGGAAGTACGCCCGGCAGTTGGGCCAACGGCCGCTCACCGTCATCCTCATTCCGACCACGCGGGACAAGATGTTCACCCGCGTCAAGGACGGCTACGCCGATATCGCGGCGGGGAACCTGACCGTCACCGATGAGAGGCTCAAGCTGGTCGACTTCGCCATGCCCAACGGCGGCAAGACGGTGCGCGAGCTCGTCGTGTCGGGGCCGAACGCGCCGGAGCTGAAGACCCTCGACGATCTGGCGGGCAAGACGGTGCATGTGCGCCTGTCGACGAGCTATGCGGACAGCCTCACCGCCCTGAACAAGCGGCTGACCGCCGACGCCAAGGCGCCCGTGAAGCTCGCGGCGCTGCCCGACGCCCTGGAGGACGAGGACAAGCTGGAAATGCTGAACGCCGGTCTGATCGACCTGGTCGTGGTCGACGACTGGAAGGCCCACATGTGGGCGCAGGTGCTGCCGAACATCAAGGTGCGCGAGGACTTGGTCCTACGCGGCGAAGGCAAAACCGGCTGGGCCATCCGCAAGGGTAGCCCGAAGCTCGACGCCGAGATCCTCGACTTCTACGCCAACTACACCAAGAAGCAAGGCGTACTCGACTACCGTCTGGCGCAGTACTTCAAGCGGGTCAAGCAGATCGACAACAACGCGAGCGGTAGCGATATACGACGCTTCAACGGAACGGTCACCCTGTTCAGGAAATACGGCGCGCAGTACGGCTTCGATCCACTCATGCTCGCGGCGCAGGGGTACCAGGAGTCGCAGCTGCGCCAGGAGGTGCGCAGCAAGGTCGGGGCCATCGGCGTGATGCAGGTGATGCCGGCCACGGGCAAGCAGCTGAATGTCGGGGACATCACGTCGATCGAGCCGAACATCCACGCCGGCACGAAGTACATGGACCAGCTCATGACGAAGTACTTCGCTGATGCGAAGTTCAGCGACGCCGATCGGGCCCTGTTCGCCTTCGCCTCCTACAACGCGGGCCCCGGCAACATCGCGAAGATGCGCAACGAAGCCGAAAAGCGCAGGCTCGACCCGGACCTGTGGTTCAACAATGTCGAAGTGGTCACGGCCGAAAAGATCGGCCTCGAGACAACGACCTACGTGCGCAACATTTACAAGTACTACGTTGCCTACCGCATGCTTACCGATGCGCAAGCCGCTGTCGAGTCGGGGCGGCAAGAGGTGACCTCACCGCCCAAGAAGTGATGCTCGAGCGATCGGGCTCCGGTCGGTCCGGCAGTTGCGCTCAAGCCTAGTTCAGGTCTTTGTCCTTCCAGACCTTCGAGCCTCCGAGGGCCACGCCTGCCTGTAGGCCGGCCTTGGTCAGTACATAGGCGGTGCCACCGGTGAAGGCGATGGCACCCGCTTTGACATTGGCTTCGTCCTTGCCGGTACCCGCGCCGGCGCCCGCGCCGACGGTGGCGTCCCAGCCGTTGTCGACGAAGTCCGTCATCGATTTGGCATCTTTGAACACGAAGAGATAGCGCGTGTCGGAGGCCCCGATCTGGAAGCCCGCGCTTGCCTGCGCAATGTCCATGTACGTATCCTTCTTGGATTTGACGTCGTGCGCGATGCCCTTCCCGCCCGCCCCGCCGAGGCCGAAGCTCAAACCGTAGGTGGTGAATACGGCAAAGCCGGGCGCCTTGCCAACCGCGTCCTTGATCTTTGCATCGGCCTGGTAGAACTCCTGGAGCGTCTGCATGGCCTTTGCCTTGACCTCGGCCTGCTTGGCGGCCTTGTCCTGCGCGTAGGCGCCGCTGACCAGCAATGGAGCCAGCGATGCAGCAATGACGAGTAGCTTGCGACGTTTCACAGCGCTCTCCTTTCACGTGTCGTGAGGATCCGCCTCATTGGCGCGAGGGAGCCCGGCTCGAAGGCAACGTCTCCCTGCGGCCGAATCGGTGCGAAATGTTGCCACGGGGGCTTGCTGAAGCGAAGCTGAATGGCCTGGACCGGAGCAGTGTTTTCTTGACCTCTATCAGAGGACCGCGTATTCCCCCGATCGACGCTCGTCCCGATGACATGCACCGATCCTTGGAGCCTCCTTGAAGATGCGAGAAGTCGGGCCGTTCGCTTCTTCGCCCG
>DASTZF010000414.1:0-37200 GCA_035764445.1 Burkholderiaceae bacterium | reverse complement strand
TCGCCTTGGTCGCCATCCAGGTCGCGAACGCCTCGTTGAGCCAGATCTCGTTCCACGACGCCGCGGTGACCAAGTTGCCGAACCATTGGTGCGACACCTCGTGGGCAACCACCGAGAACACTTCGCGCTGCTGCGCCGGGCTGGTGTGCGCGGGGTCGATCAGCAGGGCGTCCTCCGCATACGAGATCAACCCCCAGTCCTCCATCGCGCCCCAACGCGTCGATGGCACCGCCACCTGATCGAGCCGGGGCAATGCGTACGGCGCACCGAAGTAGTCGCGGTAGTACGGCAGCAGCTGAGCCGTCACGTCGAGCGCGTAGCGCCCCTGCTCACGCTTGCCCGGTGTGGTCACGATGCGCAGCGGCACGCCCGCCGCGCGGCCCTCGAGCATGTCGTAGCGCCCGACCGCGATCGCCATCAGGTAGCTCGGCATCGGAGGGGTCGGTGCGAAGGCGTGCGTGACCGTCGCGCCACGCGCCTCGCGTCGGGTGCGTGGCATGTTGGCCAGCACCTCGTAGTGCGCCGGCGCGCGCACGGCAACGTCGAAGCGCGCACGGAACGCCGGCTCGTCGAAGGCAGGAAACACGCGGCGCGCGTGGATCGGTTCGAGCTGCGTCGCCAGCGTCGGCTGCGGTTTGCCGTCGATCATCGCGATCGCGCGGTACAGCCCTTCGCCCTGCCGCTGCACCTTGCCCGCATAGGCGATCACCAGGCGATGAGTCCCCGCGGCGATCGGCGTGCCATCGCTCGGCGCGAGCCGCCAGGTCTGCGCTTCGGCGTTCGCTGTGACGGTCAAGCCGCGCCTACGCTGCCCGCTGACGAGCTGTGCGCTCGCGGCCTGCAACTCGTGCGCATGCAGCTCGATGGCCGCGCTCGGCCTGCGCACACGCAACTCGATCTCAGCGCGGCCGTCGAACGTGTCGCGCTCGGGGTCGAGGTCGAACGCCAGCTTGTAGTGGACCGGGATCGCATCCTTGCTGAGGCGTCCGGGCGTGGCATCGAAGCGAAAGCGCTCCTGCGCGCTGGCCGGCAGCGCCGTCCCCGAGACGGCCAACGCGAGCAGCGCGACAACGAACGCCGAAGGCCAACCTCCGCAATGTCGCCAGTGCCGCAACCAAGCGATCGGCATCGACCTCCCTCCAAAAGGGCGGCATTCAACACCCGCCGCCCGCGGCCGTCAATTGATGCAGCGGCAGGGCGGCGCGCCTAGAATGCTTTGCATGCGTCCGCGCGGCAGCCTGCTCTTCTATGGCGACCACCTGGCGCGCAGCGTGCGCGGTGTTCCGTGCGCGCCTCCGACGAATCGACGCCACACGCTGTACAGCCGCTAGTCGATCAACGGGCGCCAAGCGCCCTTCGAAGGAGTCAAGAATCATGGCCGATCCGTTCGCCAACCCCATGGGCCTGATGGGGTTCGAGTTCGTCGAGTTCGCTTCGCCCGCGCCCAACGTGCTGGAGCCGTTGTTCGGCCAGCTCGGCTTCAGCCTGGTGGCCCAGCACCGCAGCAAGGACGTGCTGCTGTTTCGGCAGGGCGACATCAACTTCATCGTCAATCGCGAGCCGCGCAGCCAGGCCGCGTACTTTGCCGCCGAGCATGGGCCGTCGGCGTGCGGGCTGGCGTTTCGCGTCAAGGACTCGCACAAGGCCTATCAGCTCGCACTCGACAACGGCGCGCAGCCGGTCGAGATGCCCACCGGGCCGATGGAGCTGCGCCTGCCGGCGATCAAGGGCATCGGCGGCGCGCCGCTGTACCTGATCGACCGCTTCGAAGACGGCAAGAGCATCTACGACATCGATGTCGAGTGGGTCGACGGCGCGCCGCGCCATCCGGCGGGCCACGGCCTGAAGCGCGTCGACCATCTGACGCACAACGTCTACCGCGGCCGCATGGCGTTCTGGGCCCAGTATTACGAGCGGTTGTTCAACTTCCGCGAGATCCGCTACTTCGACATCCAGGGCGAGTACACCGGCCTGACCAGCAAGGCGATGACCGCGCCCGACGGCCAGATCCGCATCCCGCTGAACGAGGAGTCGTCCAAGGGCGGCACCGGGCAGATCGAAGAGTTCCTGATGAAGTTCAACGGCGAGGGCATCCAGCACGTCGCGCTGCTCACCGATGACCTGTGCTCGACCATCGACAAGCTGGCGCTGGCCGGCGTGCCGCTGATGGCCGCACCCAACGAGGTCTACTACGAGATGCTCGACGAGCGCTTGCCCGGACACGGCCAGCCGGTGGCCGAGCTGCAGACACGCGGCATCCTGCTCGACGGCTCCACCAAAGGCGGCAAGCCCCGATTGCTGCTGCAGATCTTCTCCGAGACGCTGCTCGGGCCGGTGTTCTTCGAGTTCATCCAGCGCCAGGGCGACGATGGTTTCGGCGAGGGCAACTTCAAGGCGCTGTTCGAGTCGATCGAGCGCGACCAGATGCGCCGCGGTGTGCTGAGCCCGTCGTGACAGTGCCGGCCGTTCAGCGGATCACCTGATCGGCCGACAGCAACATCGGCTGCGGCACCGTCAGGCCCAGCGCGGCGGCCGTCTTGAGGTTGATGAACAGCTCGAACTTGGTGGGCTGCTCGATCGGCAGGTGGCGCGGCTGCGCACCGCGCAGAATCTTGTCGATGTAGCCGGCGCCGCGACGAAACAGGTCGGACATGTTGGGGCCGTAGGCGATCAAGCCGCCCGCCTCGGCCCATTGCCCCTGGGTCGACATCGATGGCAGCCTGTGCTTCATCGCCAGCTCGTTGAGCCGCAGCCGGTGGTAGAAGAACACCGAGTCTCCCATCACCAGCAGCGATCCCGCCTTTTCCGCCGCCATCGACGCGAACGCAGCGTCGAAGTCGTCGGGGCCACGCGCCGGCACGACCTGGAGCTGCAGGCCCAGCGAGGCGGCAGCGGTCTTCACGCTGTCGACGATCAGCGGCATCGCCGGACTGCTGCCGATGTTCACCAGCAGCGCCACACGGCGTGCCTGCGGCACCATCTGCTTCAGCAGCTGCAGTTGCTTGCCGTAGATGTCGGAACCGACGCTGTAGGTCAGTCCGGTCAGGTTGCCTCCCGGGTTCGCGAGGCTGACGACAAGTCCCAGCGCCACCGGCTCGACGAGGCCCATTCCGACGATCGGTATCGTCCGCGTCGCTTTGAGAGCAGCGGCCGCGGCGGGCGTCGGCGTCGCGGCGATGAGGTCCACCTTGCGGCTGGCCAGGTCTTCCGCCATGGTGGCCAATCGATCGGGCCGGCCCTCGGCGAGGCGGTACTCGATGACCAGGTTGCGTCCTTCAACCCAGCCGGCGTCAAGCAACCCCTGCTTGAACGCCTCGAGCGGTCGCAGGTCGGCGCCCGCAGCGGGCCCGCCCGTGGGGTCGGGAACGCCCATCGACAGAAAGCCGACGCGATAGACCTTGGCCACCTGTTGAGCGCCCGCCGACAGCGGCAGCATCAGCACGCCGGCAACCCGCAGCGCGACCCGCCTCGTCATCGGCACGCCCGCAACCCTCTGCACCCCGATGTCCATGCTTGTTCTCCGCGTGGTGCGCCGGACGATGCTAGCGACTTTCGCCGCGCTGCGGTCGTGGCGGAGCTGAACCGTTCGCCGAAGGCTCGCCTCAGGCAACGCCGTCGAGCCTGAGCTTGATCAGCAGCGCGCGGTAGCGCGGGTCGCTGCGCAGCTCGCGCAGGAAGCGGTCGATCGTCAGGCTCTCGCAGCCGCTTTGCCGCTCGAGGCAGGCGCGGTTCAGCCACTCGAACGCCGGCGTGCGCTTGCCGCGCAGCGCGTAGACCTGCGCGACGTAGTACGCGTTGGTGGCCGGCGACAGCTTGAGCTCCGCCAGCGCGGCATCGGACTCGTCGGCGCGCCCGGCCAGCGCGTGCGCCAGCGCCAGCGCCCACACGCGGTAGCCTTTGTGGCGCTCGTTGGCGATCTCGGCCAGCGCGTCGTCGTGACGGCCGAGCAGCGCCAGGTCGATGCCGATCAGGCCATGGTTGCCGATCGCATGCGGGCTCAGCCGCAGCTCGTGGCGAAACAGCGCCAGCGACTCCTCGAAGCGGTCGCCGTGCAGCAGATAGGTCGCCAGCGCGCCGATCGCCGCCGCGTTGAGCGGGTCGCGCGCGACGATCTGGCCCTGGATCTTGATCGCCTCGGTGAGGTTGCCGGTGATGCTGGCCCATTGCGCCTCGCACTCGGGCAGCAGCACCGGATCCCTCAGGTCGATCGCACGCATGCGGTCGAGCTCGGCGCGCGCCTGCGGCCATGCCATGTCGACCCGCACCAGGTAGCGGAAGCGTGCCGCATGCGCGGCAATCGAGCCGGGGTCGATCTGCAGCGCCTGGTCGATCGCCTCGCGCGCCAGCTGGTGGGCCTGCTGCCTCGGCAGCCACGACAGGTAAGCCTGTCGCATGTACAGCATCGCGAGCCTGACCCACGGCAGCGCGTATCCGGGGTCGAGCGCGATCGCCTTCTTGAACGACACCTCGGCGCGCTGTGCGTCGCGCTCGAACGGGCCGTTCAGATAAACCTCCCCCTGCAGCACCAGGTTGTAGGCGTCGACGTTGGGAGGCCGGATCGTGCCGTGCGCCGGGCGGGCGCTCAGCACCGCCTCGAGCGCACGCGCGACCGCGCCGGCGATGTCGTCCTGCACCTTGAAGATGTCGGCCAGCTGGCGGTCGTAGGTCTGCGACCACAGGTGCTGGCCGTCGGAAGCACGCACCAGCTGCGCGCCGATGCGTATCACGTCGCCGCTCGTGCGCACGCTGCCGAGCAGCACGTACGACACGCCGAGGCTGGCAGCGATCGTCCGCGCGTCCTCGTTCCGGCCCTTGAACGCGAACGCAGACGTGCGCGCGATCACGCGCAGGTTCGGGCTGCGCGCCAGACGATCGATCAGCTCGTCGGCCAGCCCGTCGGCGAAGTGCTCCTGGTCGCGCTGCTCGCTCAGGTCGGCGAACGGCAGCACGGCGATCGATTTGTCGGTCGCAGCAGCCGCTGTTGCGCCCGGCGTTGTCGCGACGGCCGCCGGCGGCGGGACGCTCGGCGATCGCTGCAGCAGCGCGTAGCCGCCCACGGCGACAGCCACCAGCGCGACGAGCGCCGCCTGCGCGACGCCGACGCGGTGCCGCTGCACGAACTTGCGCGCCCGGTACGGCAGCGAGGCTGGCACCGCGTGCACGGGCCGATGGCCAAGGTGTCGGCGCAACTCGTGCGCCAGCGCCGGCGCGTCCGCATAGCGGTCCGGCGGCGCCGGCGCCAGCGCCTTCAGCGTGATCGCGTCGAGGTCGCCGCGCACGGCGCGCGCAATCTGCGCCACGCTGCCGCCGCGCGCCTCGGCGGTCTCGACGTCGAGGCGCGCACTCGGCGGCTGCACCGCATGTTCGGGATCGGCGGCGCCACCGAGCAGCTTGAACGGCTGCCGCCCCGACAGCAGCTCGTAGAGCACGACGCCGAGCGAGTAGACGTCGCTGGTGGCGTCGATGCGTTCGCCCTTGGCCTGCTCGGGACTCGCATAGCCCGGGGTCAGCGCGCGTCCGTAGAGCCGGGTGAGGTCGGCGTCGGCAGGCCGCTCCATCAACCGCGCGACCCCGAAATCCAGCAGCTTGACCTGCCCGTCCGCGGTGACCAGCACGTTGTTCGGCTTGATGTCGCGGTGCAAGACGCCCTGCTCGTGCGCGTACTGCACGGCCTGCAGCATCTGCATGAACAGTTCGATGCGCTCGCGGATGCCGAGCCGGCGCTCGTCGGCCCACTGCAGCAGGTTGCGGCCGGGCACGTACTCGAGCGCGAGGTAAGGCCGGCCGTCGCTGCTGACGCCGGCGTCGTAGAAGCGCGCGATGTGGGGGTGCTCGAGCGCCGCCAGGATGTCGCGCTCGACCGCGAAGCGCTCGGTGAGGTCCTGCCGCCACGGCTGATGCGACGGCGTCTTCAGCGCCACCTCGCGCTTGAAAGCACCATCGGCGCGCTCGGCCAGCCACACCTCGGCCATGCCGCCGGCCCCCAGCCGGCGCAGCAGCCGGTACGGCCCGACCCGGTCGCCGCCGTGCAGGCCGCTGCCCGCGAGGGCACCGTCGGCGAGGTCGATCTTCGGCGGTGTGGCCAGCGGGTCGTCACTGCTGGGGCGCGACAGCGCCCGCCGCAGCGCGGGCTCGAGGTCGCGATGCTCCGGCGGCAGCGCCTGCAGCCACCGCTCGCGTTGTGCCTCGTCGGCACCGACCACATCGTCGAGCAGCCGACTCAGGCGCGCCAACTGCTGCGTCGACAGCTTCATGACCCGGGAGCCTGTTCGATCGGCATCGGCCTCGCGCGACCTTCAGTCAGCGCTCAGGATCACGCGCAGCAGCATCCGGGCCTTGTCCCAGTCGCGCTGCACCGTGCGCTCGGTGACCTCCAGCGTGTCGGCGATCTCCTTGTCGCTGTAGCCGCCGAAATAGCGCATCTCCACCATCTGCGCTGCCCGTGGGTCGGCGTGGCCCAGCTCGTGCAGCGCGTCGTGCACCTGCAGGATGGCGTCCTCCTGCGCCAGACCTTGCGCAAGGTCGGTCGACAGCGTCACCCCGTGCACGTCGCCGCCGCGCCGCTGCGCCAGCCGCGCCCGTGCGCTGTCGACGATCACCGAACGCATGACCTGCGCAGCGTAGCCGAAGAAGGCGCGCCGATCGTCGAAGGTCAGCTCGCCGGTCTGCACCAGCCGCAGGTACGACTCGTGCACCAGGGTGGTCGTGTCGAGCATCGTGTTGCGGCCGCCGCCGTACAGGCGCGAGTGCGCGAGGCGGCGCAGCTCGGCGTAGGCCGCCGCGAACAGCGCGTCGCGGGCGGCGCGGTCGCCTGCGTTCGCGCGCGACAGCAGCACGGTGAGGCGCTCGCTCATCGAGCCACCCGCCGCGCAGGGCGCTGCGGCGCGCGCGCCGCGGAGCGCGCACTCATGCGCCGATCGCCGGTTGCGCAGGTTTCATGCCGATGCTCTTCACCGCCGCTGCTGCAATTTTGCAACGCCGTGTGGGGCGTCCGCCGACCCGGCGGCCGCGCATGTCAGGTTGGCCGTCCCCTTTTCGTTCTACCGCTAGGAGCCCCAGGAAAGGACGCCGCCATGAAATTGCTCTTGAAGTTCAACCTGGTGCTGATCGCCATCTTCGCGATCGGCATCGCCGCGACCGCCTACGTGTCGCGCGACCTGCTGCAGCGCAACGCGCGCGACGAGATCTACGAGAGCGCCAAGCTGCTGATCGAGAGCGCGCTGGCGGTGCGCACCTACACCAGCCGCAACGTTGCACCGCTGCTGGAGACCCAGATCCGCTACGAGTTCCGGCCCGAAATGGTGTCGGCGTTCTCGGCGATCGAGTTGCTGCGCAACGTGCGCGAAGCGAACCCCGACTACAAGCAGTTCCTGTACCGCGAGGCGACGCTGAACCCGACCAATCCGGCCAACCGGGCGGTCGATTGGGAAGCCGACATCGTCAACTCGTTTCGCAACGGTGCCGCCAAGCCACCGCTGTTCGGCGAGCGCGACACCCCCAACGGGCGCATGCTGTACGTCGCGCAGCCGCTGAAGGCCGGTGCGGCGTGCATGCGCTGCCACGACACCGCCGAGCAGGCGCCGCCGACGCTGATCTCGAAGTACGGCAGCGCCGGCGGCTTCGGCTGGAAGGTCGGCGAGATCATCGGCGCGCAGATCGTGCAGATTCCCGAGACGTTTGCGCTGGCGCGCGCGGAGAGCACGTTCCGCGTCTTCATGGGTTCGCTGCTCGGCGTGCTGCTGGCGGTCGCGCTGACGCTGAACCTGATGCTGTGGTGGATGTTCATCCGCCCGGTGACCAAGATCTCGGCGCTGGCCGATCGCATCAGCCTGGGCGCGATCGATGCGCCGGACTTCGTCGCCCGCAGCCGCGACGAGATCGGCATGCTGGCGCAGGCGCTGTCGCGCATGCGGCGCAGCCTGGTGCAAGCGATGAACATGCTCGAAGCCACCTGAGGCGCCCGCATCGGCCGCGCCGCGGCGACGCCGTGGGCGACCGCCGCGTGCATGCGCCGCGGCGGTGCACTGCGGCGCGGCGGCCCCGGGGCCAACCCTGTGGCGCAGCACCCGGCTTGACCGCAGCATCGGGCCTTCACTGCGAAGGCCCCCGATGCACAGACGCCTGCTCGCCGCGGTTGCCGCGGCCCTTACCGTCTTCGCGACCGCGGCGGTCGCGCAGCCTTGCCCCGACAAGAACGTGATGTACTGGCAGGCCTTTCCGCCGGGCGGCGAATCGGATCTGTCGGCCCGCCACCAGCAGCTGGTGCTGAAGAAGAAGTGTCCGGCGATCGACACCGTCATCCAGTACAAGGCCGGCGCCGGCGGCGCGCTGTTGTGGAGCACGACCAACACGCTACCGGCCGATGGCGTGAACATCGTCGGCATCAACCTGCCGCACATGGTGCTGCAGCCGATGGAAGGCAACGTCACCTACAAGACCGACGACGTGACGCCGGTGTTCTGGTTCCACTACACGCCCGACGCGCTGGTGGTGCCGGAGGCGAGCCCGATCAAGAGCTGGGCCGACTTCGTCAAGGCCGCCAAGGACGCACCGGGCAAGCTCAACCTCGGCGGCTCGGGACTGAACAGCGCCAACCACGCGGCGCATCAGCGCATGAATGCCGCCTTCGGCATCCAGACGACCTACGTGCCCTTCAAGGGCACCGGCGACATGACGATGGCGGTGCTCGGCGGCCACGTCGACGGCAGCATGACCTACACCGCGTTCGCCGTGAACAACAAGGGCAAGGTGCGCGCGCTGGCGGTGGCGATGGACAAGCGCCACCCGCTGATGCCCGACGTGCCGACCTTCAAGGAGCTCGGTGTCGATTGGGTCGACGGCGCGTTTCGCGGCATCGGCGTGCCCAAGGCCACGCCGCCGGAGTTGCGCAAGAAGCTGTCGGAGCTGTTTGCCGCGCTGAATGCCGACGCCGAGATGAAGGAGCTGGCCGCCAAGAGCGGCTTCGAGCTCGTCAACGTCGGCGTCGAGCAGATGGACGCCTTCATGAAGGACAAGGTCAAGGTCTACAGCGACGTTGGCAAGCAGATGGGGCTCGGCAAGTAGAGCCGCCGGGTACGAGACCGCGATGACGATGAGCGCCGCGTGCAGCTGCCAGCCGACGCGGCGCGGCTTCCTCACCGGCCTGCTCGCCGCCGGTGCCGCAGGCTGCGCGGCACCCGGATCGGGCCCGGCCACCCAGCGCATCGACATCCACCACCACCTGTTCTCGCCCGCCTACGTCGCCGAGCTCGACAAGGTCAACCAGGCGCCGGCGATCGTCAAGAACTGGTCGGTCACGCGGACGCTCGACGACATGGCGGCCGCCGGTGTCGCCAGCGCAATGCTCTCGGTCACCACGCCGCAGGTGAGCTTTGCCGACGCCGGCAACGCGCGCCGCATCGCGCGCGAGTGCAACGAATACGCGGCACGACTGGCGCAAGACCACCGTGGACGCTTCGGCTCGTTCGCGATGCTGCCGATGCAGGACAGCGACGGCGCATTGCGCGAGCTGGAATACGCGCTCGACGTGCTGAAGGCCGACGGCATCGGGCTGCTGACCAGCTACGGTGACAAGTGGCTCGGCCACCCGCAGTTCGACCCGGTGGTCGACGAGCTGAACCGCCGCAAGGCCGTGCTCTACACGCACCCGACCGCAGCCAGCTGCTGCCGCAACCTGCAGAGCGACGTGCCGCCGACGGTGATCGAGTTCGGCACCGACACCTCGCGCGCGATCACGCAGATCGTCTTCTCGGGCACCGCGGCGCGCTGCCCGGACGTCAACTTCGTCTTCAGCCACGCCGGCGGCACCTTGCCGTTCCTGACCGAGCGGCTGCTGAAGATGCCCGTGCTCGACCCCGCGCTCGCGCCGCGCGTGCCCAACGGCGTGCTGCACGAGCTGCAGCGCTTCTACTACGACACAGCATGGTCGGCGCATCCGGGTGCGCTGGCATCGCTGACGCGGCTGGTCAAACCCTCGCAGATCGTGTTCGGCTCCGACTACCCGTACCGCACCGGCATCGACCATGTGAAGGGGCTCGCCGACTACGGCTTCTCGGGCGCCGAGCTGCGCGCGATCGAGCGCGACAACGCGTTGCGCTTGCTGCCGCGCTGGCGCACGGCCTGAGCAAGCTCAGAGCCGGTACGTCTCGTAGGTCGACGGGTGGAACAGCTCGTCGAGCGCCATCTCACGCGCCGACAGGCCCTGCAGATGATGATGGCGCAGGAACGCGCGCAACGTCGCTTCGTTGCCGGCCACGCCGTACAGAAGTCGTCACCGAGCGTCTCGCGCGCTGCGTTGAGTTGCTCTTCGACGAACGGCAGCGTCACCTTGGTGGCCGAGGTGTCGGCCAGCGCGTCGAGCGCCAGCGCCTTGGCTTGGCCGAACGCCTTCAGCACCGCCACTGGCAGCCACGGGTGGCGCTGTGCCAGCGTGCGGCGCACGCCGACCACGTGCATGATCGGAAAGATGCCGGTGCGGCGGTACCAGTCCATCGCCGCCGCGGTCGGGTCGTCGAACAGCCAGCGCACGTGGGGGTTGCGCGCTGCCGCGCCGGTGGGCGGCCGCGGCGCGATGAAGCCGTCGATGTCGCCGTGATCGAGCAGGTCGGAGATCGTGCGCCCTTCGGGTGCGTCCTCGAGCCGCAGGTCGGCCGGTAGCGCGAGCGCGATCTTCTCGGGCCGACCCGGCATCTCGATGCCGCCACGCACCCACGTGATGTCGCGCGGGTGCACGCCGTGGTCGTCGTGCAGGATCGCGCGCGCCCACACGTTGGCGGTGAGCTGGTACTCGGGCACGCCGACGCGCCTGCCCTTCAAGTCCTGCGGTGTGCGGATGCGGTCCTTGCGCACCCAGATCGACGTGTGCCTGAACGCGCGCGACAGGAACACCGGCAGTGCAACGTACGGGCAGTCGCCGCGTGCGGCCTTCACCAAGTAGCTCGACAGCGACAGCTCGCTGATGTCGAACGCCTGCTGCCGCATCGCGCGAAAGAACGTCTCCTCGGGCGACAGCGTCATGAACACCGGGTTCACACCGTCGATCTGCACGCGGCCGTCGAGCAGCGCGCGCGTGCGGTCGTAGTCGCCCATCGCGACCGACAGGCGCAGCTTGCCCTTGGAGGTCGACGTCATTCCGGCTTGATGTCGTGCGCGCGGATGAAGCGGCCCCAGTTCTCCTGCTCCTGGCGCAGCGATTGCGCGAACTGCTCCGGCGTGTCGAACACCGGCAACAGCGCCTGCTGCTCGAGCCGCGCGGCGGTCGATGGGTTCTTCATGGCGCGCGCCACTTCGTTCGCCACGCGCTGCACCAGCGCGGACGATGTCTTGGCCGGCAGCAGCACCGAGAACGACGTGAACGCATGGATGCCGGGCAGCCCGGCCTCGGCCAAGGTCGGGACATTCGGCAGCAGTGGGCTCTTGTCGGTGATCGCCAGCGCGATCAGCTTGCCGCTGTCGATGTGCTGGCGCACGCTGGCGAGATCGGTCAGCATGAACTGCACCCGACCGGCCAGCAGGTCGGTGTAGGCCGCACCGGCGCCCTTGTAGGGCACGTGGCCGAACGTCGCGCCGGCAGCCGCCTCGATCATCCGCATGCCGATGTACAGCGGACTGCCGACGCCCGCGCTGCCGTAGAAGAGCACACCCGGCTCGCGGCGGCCGCGCTCGAGCAGTTCGCCCAGCGTCTTCACCTTGGCGTCGGGGTGCACGACGACGACCATCGGCGCGATCACGCCACGCGTCACCGGCGCGAAATCGCGCTGCACGTCGTAGCCCGGGTTCTTCAGCAGCACCGGGTTGATGCCGAGCGACGAGTTCGACGCCACCAGCACGGTGTAGCCGTCGCCCTCGGCCTTGGCGACCGCGGTGGCGCCAATCGCGCCGCTGGCACCGGGCTTGTTGTCGACCACGAAGCTCTGCTTGAGCTGTTCGGTCAGCGCCTGCGCGAGGATGCGACCATAGACGTCGGTGCCGCCACCGGGTGACGACGGCACCACCAGGGTCACCGGCCGCGCCGGCCAGTCGCCCTGCGCCGACGCGCCCCCACCGGTGGCCGCCAGCAGCAGCGCTCCCAGGCATCGCAGCAACACGCGCATCGTGTCGCCTCCTTCGTCGGTTCGGGCGGGCAGCGTAGCCACCGGCATGCTGCCACGGCAAGTTCGGTTACCCTGAGGCGATGAGACACCGCCGGGCCACCCCCAGGTGGCGCAAGGGGGGACGATGAGCGAGCGCTGCAGCGACGGTCTGATCCAGGACCTGGTCGACGCCAACCACATCCTCTACCACCAGGGCATCGTCGACGCCTTCGGTCACGTCAGCGTGCGCCACGATCGCGATGGCAGCCGCTTCCTGCTGGCGCGCAACATCGCGCCGGGCCGCGTGCAGGCGGCCGACATCGTCGAGTACGCGGTCGACACCGGCGAGGCCGTGGCGGCCGATGCGCCGCGCGGCTACCTCGAGCGCTACATCCACAGCGAGATCTACAAGGCGCGCTCCGACGTGACGGCCGTGGTGCACAACCACTCGCCGGCGGTGCTGCCGTTCTGCATCGCGCGCGGCGCGCGGTTGCGGCCGGTGTGCCACATGGCTGGTTTCCTCGGCGGCAGCGCGATGCGCGATGGGCCCGCGCTGTTCGAGATCCGCGATCACGCCGGCGCGGCCAGCAATCTGCTGGTCGGTGACCGCGAGCTCGGCGCCGCGCTGGCGCGCACGCTGGGCCCCTCGCGCGTGGTGCTGATGCGCTGCCATGGCTGCACGGTGGTGGGCGAGTCGCTGCCGGTGGCGGTGTTTCGCGCGGTGTACACCGAACTCAATGCCAAGCTGATGCTGCAGGCGCTGCCGCTCGGTGAGCTGACCGCACTGACTGCCGAGGAAGCCGACGCGACGCGCGTCACCAACGAAGGCCAGGCGGCGCGCCCGTGGGAGTTCTGGCGCGAGCAGGCCCGGCGCGCGCAGCGCTCGGCCGGTTCCTAAACCGCTGGTCGCGCGGGCGCACGGTACGAGCGCCCGACACCCGCACAATCCGGCCGCGAGGAGACGACAGAGGAGGACCGCGATGCCCACACAACGCCTATTCACGATCCGACTCGCCGGCGCAATCGCCGGCGCCGCACTGGCGATGCTCGCCGCCGCGCCCCACGCGCTGGCACAGGCCTGGCCGAACAAGCCGGTGAAGATCGTCGTCAACTTTCCGCCCGGCGGCGCGGCCGACGTGATCGCGCGCGCGGTCGCCGCGCCGCTGCAGGAGTCGCTCGGCCAGCCGGTGGTGATCGAGAACCGCGCCGGCTCGGGCGGCAACATCGGCGCCGACGTGGTGGCCAAGTCGCCGCCCGACGGCTACACGCTGCTGATGGCCTCGGGCGGCACGGTGTCGGTCAACCCGCACATCTACGCCAAGATGCCGTTCGATCCGGTGAAGGACCTGACGCCGGTCGCGGCCGCCGCGCGGGTGCTGGTCTTCCTGGTCGTCAAGCCCGAGTATCCGGCGAAGAACGCGAAGGAATTTCTCGCCGACCTGAAGGCCAACCCCGGCAAGCGCACGTTCGGCTCGCCGGGCAATGGCAGCTCGCCGCATCTGGCCGGCGAGATGATGAAGGCCCAGGCGGGCGTGTTCGCGGTGCACGTGCCGTACCGCGGCGCCGCGCCGGCGCTGACCGATCTGCTGGCAGGGCAGATCGACTTCCTGTTCGATCCCGGCATCGCGATCCCGCACGTGAGGGCGGGCCGCCTGAAGATGCTCGCGGTCGGAAGCCCGAAGCGTTCGCCGCTGTTTCCCGAGGTGCCGACGCTCGACGAAGTGGGCCTGAAAGGCTTCGATGCCGACACCGTGTTCGGCTTCTACGCGCCGGCCGGCACGCCCGCCGACGTGATCGCCAAACTGAACGGCGAGATCAATCGCATCCTCGGCACGCCAACGCTGCGCGAGCGCATCGGCGCGCTCGGTGGCGAACCGGCGCCGATGACGCCAACGCAGTTCCACGCCAAGGCGATGGAGGACAGCCAGCGTTTCGGTGCCATCATCCGCGACCGCAAGATCGTCGGCGATTGAATGGACCACCCCCGAAGCGGCCTGGCGGCCACCTCCCCCTCAAAGGGGGCGACGCCAGCGCACCGGCAGAGCCGGATCCGCGGCGTCCGTGTGGGGACGCGCCGCTGGAGCGGCGCGAATGGCGCAAAACTGGATAGGGGAGCACCGTTGCGATGAAGGCTTTCTTGATCGGCGTCGTCGTACTCGCGGCCTTGGTCGCCGGCTACTTCGCGGTCGTCATGAACTGGAGCTACTCGACCGGCGAGCGCGCCGGGTGGGTGCAGAAGTTCTCCAACAAGGGGTGGCTGTGCAAGACCTGGGAGGGCGAGCTCGCACTGGTGTCGCTGCCAGGCACCACGGTCGAGAAGTTCCTGTTCACGGTGCGCGACGACACGGTGGCCGACCGGCTCAACAAGGTGATGGGCCAGCGCGTCAGCCTGCACTACGAAGAGAAGGTCGGGTTGCCGACCAGCTGCTTTGGCGAGACGCGCCACTTCGTCACCGGCATCACGATGATGGCCGAGGTGCCACTGGTGCCCGGCGTCGTGGTGCCGACGCCGCCGGGCGCGCCGGCATCGCCGGGGTCGGCCGCGTCGGCGCCTTGACACGGCGATGGACAAGAACGCGTACTTCTGGCACGTGATGGACGGCAAGCTGCCGCCGCCCGGCGCCGCAGCGACGCTGCAGATCCGCTTCACGCACATCGACGCCGAGGCCGGCACGATCGAGACCACGTTCGAGGCCGAGGCCGGGTTCACCAACCCCGCCGGGCACGTGCAGGGCGGCTTCCTGGCGGCAATGCTCGACGACACGATGGGCCCGGCGCTGGCCGCCACGCTGGCCGTGGGCGAGATCGCGCCGACGCTGAACCTCAACGTCTCGTTCGAGCGGCCAGCGAAGGTGGGCACCTTGACCGGTAAGGGCCGCGTGCTCAGGCGCGGTCGCGATGTCTGCTTTCTCGCCGGTGAGCTCTATCAGGACGGCCAGCGCGTCGCCGCGGCCACCGCCACCGCGTTGGTGCGCAAGACCGGTGCCTGAGCACGCGGCGACGAGGAGTTCTCTGGTGAGCGATCCCTTCCCGCTCGACGGCGGCTGCGACTGCAAGCACGTGCGCTATCGCATGACCACCAAGCCGCTGTTCGTGCACTGCTGCCACTGCCGCTGGTGCCAGCGCGAGACCGGCGCGTCGTTCGCGCTCAATGCGATGATCGAGATGGACCGCGTCGAGTTGCTCGGCGCGCCGCCCGAGTTGGTCGACACGCCGTCGGCGAGCGGCCAGGGCCAGCAGATCGCGCGCTGCCCGCAGTGTCGCGTCGCGCTGTGGAGCCACTACTCGGGTGCCGGGCCGATGGTGGCTTTTGTGCGCGTGGGCACGCTCGACCAGCCCGACCATCTGCCACCGGACATCCACATCTTCACCGCGTCTAAGCAGCCATGGGTCGTGATCCCCGAAAGCCACACCGCGGTGCCCGAGTACTACGACCTCAAGGCGCACTGGCCCGCCGAGGCGCTGGAGCGCCGCAAGATCCTGCGCGCGAAGATCGATGCGCAGCGCGGCGCGTCCAAGAGTTGAGGAGCCCATCATGTGGCGTGACGACGACGAGCTGTTTGCGCTGATGCGCGCCAAGCTGTTCCCCGCGGTGGTGGGCGACATCCTCGACACGATGGGTTTCCTGCACCAGTTCCTGGCGCCGCAGATCCGGCCGCTGAAGCCCGACATGGTGGTGATCGGCCGCGCGATGCCGGTGCTCGAGGCCAATGCGTTCGCGGCCACCGAGCCCGCGGGCAAGAGCGAGGTCTCGCGCAAGCCGTTCGGGCTGCTGTTCGAGGCGCTCGACGACCTGAAGCGCAACGAGGTCTACGTCGCCACCGGCTGCGCGCCGCAGTTCGCGCTGTGGGGCGGCCTGATGACGACGCGTGCCACGCATCTCAAGGCCGCCGGCGCGGTGCTCGACGGCTACTCGCGCGACACGCCCGAGGTGCTCGAGTTCGGGCTGCCGGTGTTCAGTTACGGCGGCTACGCACAGGACCAGGGGCCGCGCTGCAAGGTGGTCGACTGGCGGGTCGGCATCGAGATGAACGGCGTGCGCATCGCGCCGGGCGACATCGTGTTCGGCGACCTCGACGGCGTGCTGGTGATCCCGCGCGTCGCTGAAGAAGAGGCGATCCGCCGAGCGCTCGAGAAGGCGAGCACCGAGAACCGCGTGCGCGACGCGATCCGCGATGGCATGAGCACGGTCGAGGCGTTCAAGACCTTCGGCGTGATGTGATGGCCGGTACGCTGGTGTTCGTGTTCGGCACGCTGAAGCAAGGCTTTCCGAATTTCGCCGTCAATCAAGGGCGTCGCTTCGGCGGCGTGTTCTGCACGCTCGAGCGACTGCCGCTGTGGCTGGTGGGTGAGCGCCATGTGCCGTGGCTGATCGATTCACCGGGCGAGGGCGAACAGGTAGCCGGCGAGGTGTACGAAGTCGACGACGCCGCGCTGGCGGCGATGGACGAGCTCGAAGGCGTCGGCCTGCCCGATGGCTACCACCGCACGACGATCCGCGTGCGCTCGCCGGACGACCCCACCGAGCTGTCGGTGCAGATCTACATGAAGCACGCTCATCAGCTGGTGCGCGCCGAGGTGCGGCAGGGGCCGCTGGCCGAATACACGCCGGCGCACGCGACGCTGTACCGCAAGCGCGGCGAGCAGGCGTACTGAGCACCCCCAGGGCCGGGCTGCGCACGGCCCGCCCCCCCCCCGCGGGGGTCAAGCAAAGCGGCAAAGCCACATTTGCTTGAGAGTCAGACGATCGCGCGCGTCAGCCACTCGGCGACCAGCGCCGGCTTCGGCTTGCCTTCGATCTCGACGCTGACGTCGTAGACGATCTGGCGCTGCGTGTCGTCGAGCGCCTCGATGGCCTTGAGCACGAAATGCGCGCGCACGCGCGAGTTCACCGGCACCGGCGCCACGAAGCGCAGCCGGTTGAATCCGTAGTTCAGCGGGAACTTCACGCCCTCGATCGCCGGGCACACCTGGTACGCCATGTTCGACAGCAGCGACATCGTCAGGAAGCCGTGTGCGATGGTGCCTTTCAGCGGCAGCGCCGCCGCGCGCACCGGGTCGACATGGATGAAGTGCTGGTCGCCGGTCAGCTTGGCGAAGGCGTCGATCATCGGCTGGTCGATCGTGGTCCAGGCCGACGCGCCGATCTCCTGGCCGACGCGCGCGCGCAGCGCGTCGAAGGTGGTGGTGCGGGTCGGGCCTTCCATCGCTGCTCCTCGGGCGTTGCGTTGAGCAGTCTAGCGCCGGCGTCTCAGCGATAGACCAGGCCCGACAGGCGCCACGCCAGTTCTCTGCGCACCCGCGGGATCAGCGACAGCCCGCGCAGCAATGCGTTGCGCAGCGCGCGCAGGCCCGGGCGCGCCGTGGCCAGCCGCGTCATGCGGTCGGCGAACGCCACCACCTGCTGCGCGACGGGGCGGCGCTGGCGACCGTACTCGTCGAGCGCCGCGGCATCGCCGCCCAATGCCTGCACCAGTGCGCCGGCCAGGCTCATCGCATCGAGGATGCCGACATTCATGCCCTGGCCACCCGCTGGGCTGTGCACATGCGCCGCGTCGCCGGCCAGCAGCACGCGCCCGGCGCGGTAGCGCTCGGCCACGCGATGGTGGACGCGGAACCGCGAGCCCCAGATCACCTCGCGCACCAGCGCGCGCTCGCGGCGCGGACCGCGGCTGTCGAGCAGCGACTGCACGTCGGCGACGCCCGGATGCTCGGGCGCGTCGTCGACCACCGCGACCACGCGGTGCAGGCCGTCGGGCAGCGGTGCGACCACCATCATGCCGGCGGCCGAGAAGTACAGCACCACCTCGTCGCGCGGCACGCCGCCGGCCAGACGCACGTCGGCCAGCAGGAACGACTCGCCGTAAGCGCCGCCGTCGAACGCGATGCCAGCCTGCTCGCGCACCACGCTGTGCATGCCGTCGGCGCCCACCAGGTAGCGCGCGCGCAGCGTGCTGCCATCGTCGAGCGTGGCGGTCACGCCGGCGGTGTCCTGCACCGCCCTCACCAGCGTGCGCGGGCGCACCACGCGGCCGCCGAGCTCGAGCAGGCGCTGCAGCAGCACCGCTTCGGTCTCGGCTTGCGACACCATCAGCGTGTAGGGGTGACGGGTGGGCAGGCCGTCGAAGGCGATCGGCAGCAGCACGCGATCGCGGTCGCGAACCGTGAAGCGGCGCGCGTGCACGCCGCGCGCATCGAGCGCCGGCGTCACCCCCAGTGGCTCGAGCACCTCGAGCGTGCGCGCGTGCACGACTGCGGCGCGCGACGTGTTGGCACCGGCCGCCAAGCGGTCGATCGCGATCGCGCGCACGCCACGGCTGGCCAGCGCTGCCGCCAGCGTGAGACCGGTGGGGCCGGCGCCCACGATCAGCACGTCGGCATCGCAGGCGGTGGCAGCGGGATCCGAAGGGGGGCGGGGGTCGGTCATCGTCGTCTCCAGTCAACAGGTGTTGGTCAACAGTTGTTGACACATTGTCCAACCCAGGTGCAAAAAGTCAACAACCGTTGTCTTACACTTGTCATGTGAGCGAGAAAGCCCCCGCCGCGCGCCGGTCCGATGCCACGCGCGCAGCCATCCTGGCGGCAGCGCGCGAGCAGTTCGCCGCCGTCGGCTATCAAGCGGCGACGATCCGCACGATCGCGGCGCACGCCGGCATCGACCCGGCGATGGTGATGCGCTACTACGGCAACAAGGAGAAGCTGTTCGCAGCCGCCGCCGAATTCGACCTGCGGCTGCCCGACCTGACGCAGCTGCCGCGCGCCCGCGTCGGCGCCGCGCTGGTCGAACACCTGCTCGACCGTTGGGAAGGCGACGCGGCGCTGCAGGCTTTGCTGCGTACCGCGGTCACGCACGACGCGGTGGCCGAGCGCATGCAGGCGATCTTCGCGTCACAGGTGGTGCCGCTGGTCGCCAAGCTGCGCGGCGAGTCGCGCTCCGCGGTCGCTGCGCGCGCCGGCCTGGTCAGCACGCAGGCGCTCGGCCTGGCGCTGTGCCGCTACGTGTTGAAGCTGCCGCCGGTGGTGAGCCTCAAGCGCGAGGAGTTGGTGCGCCGCGTCGGTGCCACCGTGCAGGCGTATCTGTTCGCTGCCTGAGGGGCGACCCGGCCCACGCCTTGACACCGCCACGGCCAGCGCCGACAGTGGTCGGGCACCGATTGCAGGAGTCACACCATGGCCATCGAAACCGTGCGCGGCGCGCAGGCCGTCGTTCACTTCGACGGCGAGCGCTGCATCCACTCACGCCACTGCGTGCTCGACCGGCCCGACGTCTTCGTGCCGAATGTGCCCGGCGAGTGGATCCATCCCGATCGCGCGACGCCCGAGCAGCTGCTCGAGCTCGCACACAACTGCCCGTCGGGCGCGATCCGCTGCACGCGCTCGGACGGCAGCGACTTCGAGAGCGCGCCGCCGGTCAACACCGTGCGCGTGCGCGAGAACGGACCGCTCGCGTTTCGCGCCGCGCTAGCGATCGACGGGCAGCCGATCGGTTATCGCGCCACGCTGTGCCGCTGCGGCGCCTCGACCCACAAGCCGTATTGCGACAACTCGCACACCGCGGCCGGCTTCGCCGCCACCGGCGAGCCGGCGGTCACCGAATCGACGGCGCTCGCGCAGCGCAACGGTGCCGTCAACGTCGAGCCCAAGCGCGACGGCCCGCTGCACCTGACCGGCAACCTCGAGGTGATCGCCGGCACCGGCCGCACGGTCAACCGCCTGACCGAATGCTGGCTGTGCCGCTGCGGGCACTCGGGCAACAAGCCCTACTGCGACGGCTCGCACAAGCGCGTCGGCTTTCGCAGCTGAAGCACCGCCGATGCTGCTGAAGGGCTCTTGCCACTGCCGTGCCGTGCGCTTCTCGGTGCGGGCGCAATCACCGGTGCCGTTCATGCGCTGCTATTGCTCGATCTGCCGCAAGACCGCGGGCAGCGGCGGCTTCGCGATCAACCTCGGCGCCGACAACGCGACGCTGAAGGTGCAGGGCAAGGAGCACTTGAGCGTCTACCGCGCGCGCCTGCGCAACGGCCGCCGCAGCCAGGGGCAGCGCCACTTCTGCAAGCTGTGCGGCAGCCCGCTGTGGCTATGGGATCCGCGCTGGCCCGAGCTCGTCCACCCGCACGCCGGGGCGATCGACACGCCGCTGCCGGTACCGCCGAAGGTCGCGCACATCTTGCTCGGCTCCAAGCCCGAATGGGTGGCAGCACAGCGCAAGCGCGGCGACGACGCCTTCGACGAGTTCCCGAATTATTCGCTCGCGCAGTGGCACGAGCGCCACTGGAAGACGCGCTGAGCCCCGGACGCGCGCGTGTTTCAGCGCGCCGGGCCGGGCGGCGCCACTGCGACGCCCTGGATCGTGTGGCGCTGCAGCGCCTGCGCGACGAAGCCCGAGGACTTCATCTCCTCGACGAACTGGTTGAGGTACGCCAGTCCCGCATCGCGGCCACTCGGTGTGGCCATCGCCTGCTGAATCACCATGAAGCGACCATCGAGCACGCGCAGCCCCGGCAGCCGCTTGGCGTCGGCTTCGAGCTGCTGACGCACGCCGGCTGCGACGTCGAGCTTCTGCGCGACGAAGAGATCGGTCACCGCCGGCGACGTCGGCGCGTAGACGAGCTGCGCCTGCTTCAGCGCGCGCGACAGGTACAGGTCGTACGCACTGCCCTTGCCGACCGCGATGCGCACGCCGGCGCGGTCGACCTCGTCATTGCTGCGGATCGGCGAGTCGGCCGCCACCAGGTACGCGCCTTCGATGATCACGTAGGGGTTCGACTGCAGCATCTCGCGCCCGCGTGCGGGGTCGATGGCGACGAACGCAACATCCCACGCCTGCGCCGCGGCGGCAAACACGACGCTGCCCGCCGACTCGTAGACGACGAACTGCAGCGGCACGCCCAGGCGCTGGGCCAGCTCGCGTGACAGGTCGACCGACACGCCGCGCAGCTCGCCGCCCTCTTTGCGCGCGAGGATCGGGTTGCCGAGGTTGATCGCCGCGTGCAGCGTGCCGCGCGGCGCCAGCTCCACCCTCGCCTTGGGCGGCACGCCCTGCAGCGTCGAGCAGGCACACAGCACCAGGGCGAGCAACAAACTGAGCGGCAGCAGGCGGCGCGGCATCGTCAAGGCTCGAACGGGGCGAGGGCAGCGGGTGGCGCGCAGTCTAGGCGATTCCCCGCTGGTGGCGCGCACGCACCGGCCTTGTCAGCCGTGTCCTACAGACGATCTGCTGGTCACCCGATGGCAAGTGCGCTGCGACGGCCGCACGATCAGCGCACCGGGCGGGCGCTCTTTCGCCAGGAGACCTCGATGAGCCCTCTTCGTCACGTGATCCACGGCGCGCTGATCGGCGGCCTGATCGCATTCGGCGCGTGCACGACGGCGCAGACCAACACCACCAACACCGCGTCGCTGACTGCTCGCCTGACGGGCGCCGCCGAGGTACCGCCGACGCAAAGCATGGCCAAGGGCAACCTGCAAGGAACGCTCGACAAGAACAGCCGCACGTTGAGCTGGACGCTGGCGCTCGCCGGGTTGAGCGGCCCGCCGACGGCCGCGCACTTTCATGGCCCGGCGGCTCCGGGCGAGAATGCCGGCGTGGCGGCGCCGATCACGATCACCGGCCAGCCCACCGACAACGGCGTGGTCACATTGACGTCGGCGCAGATGGACGACCTGTTGGCCGGCCGCTGGTACGTCAACGTGCACACCGCGGCCAATCCCGACGGCGAGATCCGCGGGCAGATCATGATCGGGCCGTCGCCGCAATAGCGATCCGCGTACCCGTCATCACTCGTTGGCGCCGGCCTCGACCCAGCGCTTGATCACCGCGCGCTCGTCGTCGGTGATCTGGGTCGCATTGGCCAGCGGCATCAGCTTCAACACCACCGCCTGCTGATACACCGCGCGCGCGTGCTGGCGAATCAGCGCCTCGGTGTGCAGCGCCACGTTCTTCTGCTGCACCTGCGCGTTGTGGCATTGCACGCAGCGCTGGTCGACGATCGCCTTCACCGCTGCCAGCGTGGCCGGCTGCGCGTTCGCGGTGGCGGTCGACGGCCCCGGCACCAGCGCGACGCACACGCCCACCGCCAGCGCGACGCCGGCCACTGCGTAGCCCCACGGCACCGGCAGGCGCCGCACCAGCGCCTGGTGGCGCGCGACGAACGAGTGGCGCACCAGCGCAGCGGCCAGCATCAGCGCGAGCAGCACCAGCCAGTTGTGCTTCGCCTGGTACAGCCAGCCATAGTGATTGCTCAGCATCGCCACCAGCACCGGCAGCGTGAAGTAGGTGTTGTGCAGGCTGCGCTGCTTGCCGCGCTGGCCATGCACCGGGTCGACCGCCAGCCCGGCGCGCATCTGCGCGATCACCTTGCGCTGCCCGGGGATGATCCAGAACAGCACGTTGGCGCTCATCGCCGTGGCCAGCATCGCGCCCACCAGCAGGAACGCAGCGCGCCCCGAGAACAGCCGGCATGCCACCCAGGTGGCCGCGACGACGAACACGAACAGCAGCACGCCGACGATCACGTCGCCACGCTCACGCTGGCCGAAGACACGACAGATCGCGTCGTAGGCCAGCCAACCGGCCGCGAGAAAAGCGAGCGACGCCAGCACCGCCGCGGTGGCCGACCAGTCGAACACCGCCTTGTCGACCAGAAAGATGTCGGCGTTGAAGAGGTACAGCACCGTGAACAACGCGAAGCCGGTCAGCCACGTGCTGTAGCTCTCCCAGATGAACCAGTGCAGATGCTCGGGCAGCGACTTCGGCGCCACGAGGTACTTCTGCGGGTTGTAGAACCCGCCGCCGTGCACCGCCCACAGCTCGCCGTCGACGCCGCGCGCCTTCAGGTCGGCGTCGGTCGGTGACGTGAGGCTGAGATCGAGAAAGACGAAATAGAACGACGCACCGATCCACGCGATGCCGGTGATCACGTGCGCGAAGCGCAGCAGCAGGTTGATCCAATCGAGGAGGTAGGCGTCCATCTCAGTGGGACTCGATGCGATGGTCGAGCAAGGCAACGCCGCGGGCGAGTGTGCGTCGGCGCTCGGATGCGGCAGCCATCCGCTGCGCGGAGGGTTCCCTGCGGTGCTCGATCTCATGGCCCGCCGAGAAACTCGCTTCGCTCACTGCGTTCGCTACGCTCAAACAGTCTCGGCGAGTCAGAGCACGAAGCGCGCGCTGCGCGCGCGCGGCCATGAGCCCTGCGCCCCTCGGCGCCGCATATGTCGCTGCCGACGCACACCCGCCCACGGCTTTGCCAGCACCACCGATGCATGCGTCGCCGAACGCAACGATCGTCTCTGCGCGGTGGGCGGTGCCCGGTGGGGGCGACTTGTGGGGCGGCGAGCATCGCAGCAGCGCGCTCGGCACGCGCGCAGCGCGTGCTTCCACTTCTGACTCGCCGCGACTGTTTGAGCGGAACGAGCGCAGCAAGTGAAGCGAGTTTCGCGGCGCGAGCGCGCTGCGAGAAGCGCAGCGAAGTCGGCCTGCAAGGCCGACCGCCACAGTAGGAGCCCCTACCGGGTACCGCCCGCCGCGCCGCGCCAAAACCTGCCTCGAATTCAAGGCTTCAGATCGGCCGCCTTGATCGCCGGCGCGAAGTCATTGATCTGCTTGGCGACAAAATCGCCAAACTGCGTGGCGCTCACGTTGGCCGGCGTGATGCCGAGCTCTTCGAAGCGCTTGACGATCGCCGGGTCGGCCACGATCTCGGCCAGCGCTCTGGCGAGCTTGTCGGTCACCTCCTTCGGCAGGCCCGCCGGGCCCGAGACGCCGAAGTAGTTCTCGGCCACTAGCTGCGGCAGGCCGAGCTCGACCACGCTCGGCACGTCGGGCAGCAGCGGCGAGCGCTCGCGCGTGGTGACCGCGAGCCCCTTGATCTGGCCGCTCTTGACCATCGGTACGAACGCGGTGATGACGTCGATGCCCACCGGAATCTGGCCGGCGATGAGGTCGGTTGTCATCGGCGCACCGCCCTTGTACGGGATGTGCGTCATCTGGATCTTCATCGCCGACTTGGCCATCTCGCCGACAATGTGCCCGATCGAGCCTGGGCCGCCGGAGCCAAACGTGTAGCCCGGCGCAGCGGCGGCCTTGGGCAGATCTTTCAGCGTCGCCGGGCCGCTCTTCGGGTTGGCCATGATCAGCACCGGCGCGACGCCGAGCATCGCCACGTGGGTGAACTGCTTGATCGGGTCGTACGGGAGCTTGAGCACCGTCCACGGCCCGATTGACAGCGGCGTCGAGTTCGACAGCATCAGCGTGTAGCCGTCGGGTGTCGAGCGCATGACTTCGGTGCCGCCGATCGTGCCGCCGGCACCAGGCTTGTTGTCGACGATGACCGGCTGGCCGAGCGACCTGGCCAGCGGCTCGGAGATCGCGCGCGCGACGATGTCGCTCGCGCCGCCAGGGGCGAAGGTGACGACGATGCGCACCGGTTTCTCCGGCCACGCGGAATGGGCAGTGGTGGTGGTGACGAGCAGCAGCGCGGCGCTGCACAGCAGACGTTGGGGATTCAAGCTGGGCTCCTGGGTTCGAGTGAGGTGCTGCTGGCTTGCAAGATTCATGCATCAGCATCGTGCGACCGGGGCGCCGATGCCGCACGTTGGTACACGCTCATTCGGCGACGGCGCCCGATTCGCGCACCACCACGCGATACTTCTCGAACTCGCGCTGCACGAACTGGCCGAACTGCTGCGGCGTGCCACCCACCGGATCGGCACCTTCGCTGACCATCGCCGCCTCGGTGGCCGGCACCGCGAGGATCTCGTTGATCGACTGGTTCAACGTGCTCACGATCTCGGCGCTCGTGCCCTTGGGCGCGAAGAAACCGAACCACGAGCCGTACTCGAAGCCGGGAAAGCCGCGCTCCGCGACGGTCGGCACGTCGGGCAGCGACCGCGATCGCTTGGCGCTGCTGACGGCCAGCGCGCGCAGCGATCCCGCCGCGATGTGCGAGCGCACCGACGGAATGGTCGCGAACATGAACTGGATGCGGCCGCTCAGCAGATCTTTCAGCGCGTCGGCGCCTTTGTACGGGACGTGGGTCGCTTCGAAGCCGGCGCGCTTGGCGAGCACGAAGCCCGACAGGTGCGACGACGTGCCGATGCCGGTCGAGCAGTAGTTCAGCTGACCCGATCGCGTTCGCGCGTAGGCGATGAACTCCTCCAGCGTCGCGACCGGCAACGATGGATGCACCACCAGCACGTTGGGCACGTCGGCCAGCAGCACGATCGGCACCAGTTCGGTCAGCGGGTTGTACGGCAGCTTGGGGTACAGCGTCGGATTCACCGCGATCGGCCCCACCGATGCCACCAGCAGCGTGTAGCCGTCGGGCGCCGAACGCACGGCGATTTCGGTGCCGAGGTTGCCACCGGCGCCCGGCTTGTTGTCGACGACGAAGGGTTGCTTGAGCTTGTCGCCGAGCTTCTGGCTCACGTTGCGCGCCAGGATGTCGGTGGTGCCACCGGCGGTGAAGCCGACCACCACGCGCACCGGCTTGGCCGGCCACGCCTGCGCCGATGCCGCGGCTCCCACGCCGAGCGCGCCGATGGCGAGCGCGAACCGCCTGCGATTCATCGAGGCCTCCTCCTGCCGGCGCTCAGGTGGCATAGCTCGGATCGAGCCGGTCGAGCTTGCGCAACAGCGCGGGCCACTCCATCAGACCATACGGCCGCCGCGTGCCGCGCTGGTAGTTGTTCCAGGTGGCCTCGAGCACCGGCTGCGGCACGCTCACCAGCGGGCTCTGGCACGCCATCGCCGCCAGCTGCGTGTGGCACGCCAGCTCGAGCCGATGCGCCCAGTTGAACGCCTCGCCGACGGTGCGGCCGACGACGATCGCGCCGTGGTTGCGCAGGATCAGCGCCTCGCCGTCGCCGAGATCCGCCAGCAGCGACGCCTGCTCGGCTTCGTCGAGCACCACGCCCTGATAGTCGTGGTAGCCGATTTTCAGGAAGCGCATCGCGGTCTGCGTGATCGGCAGCAGGCCGCATTGCAAGGTGCTGATCGCCATCGATGCGAACGCATGCGTGTGGATCACGCAGGCCAGCTCCGGGCGCGCACGATGGATCGCGCTGTGGATCACGAAGCCGGCGCGGTTGACCCCGTAGTCGAGCTTCCCGAAGTCTGGCTTGGCCAGCACGTTGCCTTCGATGTCGACCTTGATCAGGCTCGACGCGGTGATCTCCTCGTACATCATCCCGTACGCGTTGATCAGGAAGGCGCCGCGCTCGCCCGGCACGTGCGACGAGATGTGGTTGGCCATCATGTCGGACATGCCGTACAGGTCGACCAGCCGGTAGCAAGCGGCCAGGTCGACGCGCGCTTGCCACTCGGCCGGCGTGCAGCGGCCCTTCAACGATTCGATCTGCATACGTCTGCCTCCGGCCGCCGCGAAACTCAGCTGCCGCGATAGGTCGAGTAGCTCCACGGGCTCACCAGCAGTGGCACGTGGTAATGGCCGGCGGCGTCGGCGATGCCGAAGTCGAGCTGCACCTCGTCGATGAACGGCGGCTCGGGCAGCGCGACGCCGCGGGTGCGAAAGTACGGTGCCACCTCGAACACCAGCCGGTAGCGGCCGGCGGCCATCGCGGCCGCGTCGAGCAGCGCGCCACCCGGGTGGCGGCCATCGGCATTGAGCGTGAACGTCGCCAGCGTGTGCGTCTGGGCGCCGTCGACGCGCAGCAGGCGCCCTTGCATGCCGGCCGCCGGGCAGCCGTGCATGGTGTCGAGCACGTGGGTGCTGAGGTGTCCCATCGCGGCGTCTCCGGTTCGATGCGTACGCGCTCGGCGGCCGAGGGGCCGCCGGGCAGCGGCGGCAAAGTGTATTCTGCGTGCGGACTGAAGCGTGATCGCATGGCACCGCCCGCAGACAACGCCCCATACCCTCGCGACCTGCGCGGCTACGGCCGCGCGGTGCCGCATGCACGCTGGCCCGGCGGCGCGCGCATCGCAGTGCAGTTCGTCCTCAACTACGAGGAGGGCGGCGAGAACTGCGTGCTGCACGGCGATCCGGCATCGGAGACCTTCCTGTCCGAGCTGGTCACCGCGCAGGCCTACGAAGCGCGCCACATGACGATGGAGTCGATGTACGAGTACGGCTCGCGCGTCGGCGTGTGGCGCATCGTGCGCGAGTTCGAGCGCCGGCGGCTGCCGATCACCGTGTTCGGCGTGGTGTCGGCGCTGCGGCGCTACCCCGAGCTGGTGGCCGCGTTCCTCGAGAACGGCTACGAGATCGCCAACCACGGCCTGCGCTGGATTCACCACCAGCACATGCCCGAGGCCACCGAGCGCCAGCACATCGTCGAGGCCGACCAGGTGCTGCGCGAGCTCACACAGGGCGAGTGGCCGCTCGGTTGGTACACCGGTCGCGACAGCCCGAACACGCGCCGCCTGGTGGTCGACCTCGGGCGCTACGACTACGACAGTGACTACTACGGCGACGACCTGCCGTTCTGGACGCGCGTCACCAAGAGCGACGGCGACGTCGCGCCGCACCTGGTGGTGCCGTATTCGCTCGACACCAACGACATGCGCTTCGTGCAGGCGCAGGGCTTCAACACCGGCGACCACTTCTTCACCTACCTGCGCGACAGCTTCGACTCGCTGTATGCCGAGGGCGAGGAGAAGCCGAAGATGATGTCGATCGGCATGCACTGCCGGGTGCTCGGCAAACCCGGACGCATCGGTGCATTGCAGCGCTTTCTCGATCACATCGAGGCGCACGACCGCGTGTGGGTGTGCCGGCGCATCGACATCGCACGCCACTGGAAGGCAACGCATCCGTATCGCGAAGGTGCTGCATGAGTGCACTGACGGTGGAGTGGCTCAACACGGCGCCGCCCATGCATGTGCTCGACGCGCTGGCTGGCACCTACGAGCATTCGCCGTGGATCGTCGAGGCTGCGCTCCCGAAGCGGCCGTTCGCGACGCTGGCGGCGTTCAAGCGCGCACTGGTCGAGGTGGTGCGCGACGCCGGGAGCGACCGTCAGCTCGCGCTGATTCGCGCCCACCCGGAGCTGGCCGGCAAGGCGATGGTCGCCAAGACCCTGACCGCCGAATCGACGAACGAGCAGGGCAAGGCGGGCCTCACCGACTGCACACCCGAAGAGTTCGCACGGATCCAACGGCTCAACGCCGACTACAACGCCAAGTTCGGCTTTCCGTTCATCCTCGCAGTGCGCGGGCCGCGTGGCACCGGTTTGAGCAAGCGCGAGATCATCGCGACGTTTGCGCGGCGCCTCGCCAACCACCCCGAGTTCGAGCTCGCCGAGTGCCTGCGCAACGTCCATCGCATCGCCGAGATCCGCCTCGACGACAAGTTCGGCGTCGAGCCCGCGCTCGGCAACCAGATCCTCGACTGGGCCGACACGCTCGCCCAACACCGCGATCCCGGCTACGACGAGCGTGGCGAGCTGACCGTCACCTACCTGACCGACGCGCACCGCGCCTGCGCACAGCAACTGCTGCGCTGGATGCGCGACGAGTGCGGGTTCGACGACGTGCGCATCGACGCCGTCGGCAACGTCGTCGGCGTCTATCACGGCAGCGACCGCGGCGCGAAACGGCTGCTCACCGGCAGCCACTACGACACCGTGCGCAACGGCGGCAAGTACGACGGGCGGCTCGGCATCTTCGTGCCGATGGCCTGCGTGCGCGAGCTCGCGCGCGCGAACCGGCGGCTGCCGTTCGGCCTCGAGGTGGTGGGCTTCGCCGAAGAGGAAGGCCAGCGCTACAAGGCGGTGTTTCTCGGCTCGGGCGCGCTGACCGGCCACTTCGATCCGCGCTGGCTCGAGCAGAGCGATGCCGACGGCGTGGCGATGCGCGATCGCATGCGCAGCGCCGGGCTCGACGTCGACGGCATCGCGGCGCTGCGGCGCGAGCCGTCGCGCTACCTGGGGTTCGTCGAGGTGCACATCGAGCAGGGTCCGGTGCTCAACGAGCTCGACGCGCCGCTGGGTATCGTCACGTCGATCAACGGCAGCGTGCGCTACCTGTGCGAGATCGCCGGCATGGCCAGCCACGCGGGCACCACGCCGATGGGCATGCGGCGCGACGCTGCCGCGGCGACGGCCGAGCTGGTGGTCTATCTCGAGCAGCGGGCGTCGCAGGAGCCCAATTTGGTGGGTACCGTGGGCATGCTCGACGTGCCGAGCGGCTCGATCAACGTGGTGCCCGGGCGCTGCCGTTTCAGCCTCGACATTCGCGCCACCACCGACGCGGTGCGCGATGCCTGCGAGCGCGATGTGCTGGGCAAGCTGAGCGAGCTCTGCCAGCGCCGCGGCTTGAGCTACAGCGCCGAAGAGACCGTCCGCGCCCCGGCGGCGCCGAGTGCGCCGGCCTGGCAGGCGCGCTGGGAGCGCGCCGTACAGTCGCTCGGACTGCCGTTGATCCGCATGCCCAGCGGTGCCGGGCACGACGCAATGAAGCTGCACGAGGTGATGCCGCAGGCGATGCTGTTCCAGCGCGGGCTCAACGCCGGCATCAGCCACAACCCGCTGGAGGCGATCACCAACGACGACACCGAGCTGTCGGTGCAGGCGTTCCAGCGATTGCTCGACGGCCTGGCGCAAGAGGTGCGATGAGCGGCGCACCGAAGGGCACGATCCAGGCCGGGCGAGCGAAACCCGACAACGACGAGACGCGGCCGGTGCCCGGCAGCGACGACACACGGCCCGTGCTGGGCGACACCCGCCCGGTGCCGGGCGCCGTGGCCGAGCCACGCGCGACCCAGGCAGACGATGTCTACCAGCAGCTGGATCGCTGGGTGGACCAGCACTTCGACGAGGAGGTGCGCTTCCTGCAGGAGCTGGTGCGCGTGCCGACCGACACGCCGCCGGGTCACAACGCGCCGCACGCCGAGCGCACGGCCGAGATGCTCGGCATGATGGGCTTCACCGTCGAGCGCCACAAAGTGCCCGATGCGGTGGCGAGGAACGCAGGCCTGCAGTCGATCACCAACCTGATCGTTCGACACCGCTTCGGCGACGGGCCGACGATCGCGCTCAACGCGCACGGCGACGTGGTGCCGCCCGGCGACGGCTGGACGCGTCATCCGTATCGCGCCGAGATCGCCGACGGCAAGCTCTACGGGCGCGCGGCGGCGGTCAGCAAGAGCGACTTCGCGACCTACACCTACGCGCTGCGCGCGCTGATCGACCGCGGCGCCGCGCACCGCGGCGCCGTCGAGCTGCACTTCACCTACGACGAGGAGTTCGGCGGCGAGCTCGGGCCCGGCTGGCTGCTCAATCTGGGCCTCACGCAGCCCGACGTGCTGATCGCCGCGGGCTTCAGCTACCAGGTGGTGGTGGCGCACAACGGTTGCCTGCAGCTCGAGGTCACGCTGCACGGCTTGGCCAGCCACGCGGCGTATCCGAACACCGGCGTCGATGCACTGCAGGCGGCCAACCAGCTGTTGACGGCGCTGTATGCGTACAACGACCTGCTCCGCACGCGGCGCTCGAAGGTGCCGGGCATCGAACACCCGTACCTCAACGTCGGACGCATCGAGGGTGGCACCAACACCAACGTGATCCCGGGCAAGGTGGTGCTGAAGCTCGACCGCCGCATGATCCCCGAAGAAGACGCGTCGCAGGTCGAGGCCGAGGTGCGCGAGCTGATCACCTCGACGGTCGCCCGCTCACCGGGCATCCGGCTCGAGATCAAGCGGCTGCTGCTGGCGCTGGCCTTGCAACCGTCGCCCAACAACCATGCGCTGGTCAGCGCGCTGCAGCGGCACGCGCTGACGGTGTTCGGCGAGGCGATTCCGGTATCGGGCACGCCGCTGTACACCGACGTGCGCTTGTACGGCGCGCTCGGCATCCCGGCGGTGATCTACGGTGCCGGCCCGCGCACGGTGCTGGAGTCCAACGCCAAGCGCGCCGACGAGCACTTGGTGCTCGAGGACCTGCGGCGCGCTACCCAGGTCGTGGCACGCACATTGCATGACTTGCTAACGTAACGGAAGGAGTTGTCGCGAGGAGTTCACGCCGTTCATCGACGATGGTCTGAGAGGAGAAAACAGCCATGAGCATCCCCAACGCATCACCGGCCCTCTACAACGAAGACCTGGCCCCGGCACGCGAGCGCAAATGGGGCGCGTTCAGCATCTTCAATGTCTGGACATCCGACGTGCACAGCCTGTGGGGCTACTACCTCGCAGCGAGCCTGTTCCTGCTGTGCGGCAACTTCCTCAACTTCATCATCGCCATCGGCATCGGCTCGCTGGTGATCTTCTTCCTGATGAACCTGATCGGCATCGCCGGCGTCAAGACCGGCGTGCCCTATCCGGTGCTGGCGCGGGCATCGTTCGGCATCTGGGGCGCCAACGTACCTGCGCTGGTGCGAGCGATCGTCGCCTGCTTCTGGTACGGCGCGCAGACCAGCGCGGCGTCGGGCGCGATCGTGGCGCTGCTGATCCGCTCCGACAGCCTGATGGCGTTCCACAAGGGCACGCATCTGCTCGGCCACTCGGGGCTCGAGGTGATCTGCTTCGTCGTGGTGTGGGCGCTGCAGCTGCTGATCATCCAGCGTGGCATGGAGACCGTGCGGCGCTTCCAGGACTGGGCCGGCCCGGCGGTGTGGATCATGATGCTGATCCTGGCCATCGCGTTGTGCGTGAAGGCCGGCGGCTTCTCGTTCAGCCACCAGATCCCGATGGACGTGCTGCTGGCGAAGACCAAGGATGCCGGCGTGCCTGGCGAACCGGGCTCGTTCGCGGCGCTGGCGGCGGTGGCCGCGACCTGGGTCACCTACTTCGCGGCGCTGTACTTGAACTTCTGCGACTTCTCGCGCTACGCGCGCGACGAGGCTGCGGTGCGTAAAGGCAACCTGTGGGGCCTGCCGGTCAACCTGCTGCTGTTCTCGCTGGTCGCCGGCGTCACGACGATCGCCGCGTTCCAGGTCTACGGCGAAGTGCTGCTGCACCCCGACCAGATCTCGGCCAAGTTCGACAGCTGGTTCCTGGCGCTGCTGGCGGCGGTCACCTTCGCGGTGGCGACGCTGGGCATCAACGTGGTGGCCAACTTCGTGTCACCGGCGTTCGATTTCGCGAATGTCTTCCCGAAGCAGATCAACTTCAAGAAGGGCGGCTACATCGCCGCGCTGATCGCGCTGGTGCTGTACCCGTTCGCGCCGTGGGAAGGCGGCGCGGCCGCGTTCGTCGGCGCGATCGGCGCCACGATGGGGCCGCTGCTGGGCGTGATCCTCGCCGACTACTACCTGATCCGCAAAGGCGCGCTCGACGTCGAAGGGCTTTACCGCGAGCAGGGCCCTTACCGGTACCAGGGCGGCTGGAACGTCGCCGCCTTCATCGCGGCGGGCATCGGGGCGCTGTTCTCGAGCATCCTGCCCAACTTCACGACGCTGCTGCCGAGCTGGTGGGGCGTCTGGGGCTGGTTCTTCGGCGTGGCGATCGGCGGCGCGGTGTATCTGGCGATCTTCCGCGTCGCGCCGCAGGTGGCGCACAAGACGGCGTAGTGCGCGCGGCGGGCTGCACCGACCGTCGGCGGTGCGGCCCTACTTCGCGCCGGCGCAACCCAGGCGCAGCGCGCCGTAGAAGCCCTCGGCCTTCTCGCCGGTGTTGTCGGTGTCGGTCATCAGCCCGAAGCCGAGCACCGCGCCCGGCCTCTCGCCGAACGCACGCTCGTAGTCCTGCGCCAGGTTGCGCCGGTAGCTGCGCCAATCCCCGACACCGGCGCTCCCGCTTTCGACGACGATCATCTTGATGCGCGACGTGTGCGCGCTGGGTACGACCATGTCCACCGGATTGCGGTTGTCCCAGATGTACATCAGCATCGCGTACGGCATGTCGCGCCCGGTGAGGCGCTTGATGCGCTCGAAGTAACGCTGCTCCTTCTCGGGCAGCTTGGATTTGTCGCCGTCGAAGCCGATGATCACGCGCACCGGGGCATCCTCGCGCTTGGGGTCCTCGTTGGCCGCACCGACGATCAACGCCGGCGTGCGCCAGCGCCATTCGAGCATCGGCGTGGCGGCGATGTCGGTGCGCTTCAGGTGGACCCACGCGGATGCCGAGCTGTCGGCGATGGCGTGCAGCACCGACTGACCGCTGTCGGACTCGATGCGGTACTGCGTGTCGCGCTTCAGCTTGGACAGTGGCCCGTGCTTCCAGGCGTTCGCATCGCCGAGCGCGGGCAGATCACGCGGCTGACAATCGGCTGCGCGCGCAGCACCCATGCTCAGCGCGACCGCCAGCGCGGCCGCCCCTAGGCAGAACGAAGACAGCGAGTGCGTGGTGGCATGCATCGGGCGGCGATGCTAGCACCGGCATCGCCGACGACGCCCGGCGCTATCATCGCGCGGCTCGCGGCGAGACGCGGTCCGTTGCGTGCCATGCGCTGCGGCGCCAGGAGGACAGCATGACCGACGACGTGGGCGACGACCGCCGATTCACCCAGGCCGGCACCTTGCGCGACGGCACGCCGGTGACGATCCGCGTCATGCACCCCGACGATCGCGAGCGGATCGTCACCGCGTTCAGCAAGCTCGACGCCAGCACGATCTACACCCGCTTCTTTTCGTATCGCAAAGAGATCCCGGCCAAGACGCTCGACCGCATCGCCGACATCGACTTCGACCACCTGGCCGGCCTGGTGGCGACCCTCGGCGAAGGCGACGACGAGACGGTGATCGCCGCCGCCACCTACGTGGTCACCCGGGGCAGCGAGGGCGCGAAGACGGCGGAAGTCGCCTTCACGGTCGAAGAGGACTACCAGGGCCAGGGGCTGGCCACGCGGCTATTCGCCGCCCTCACCGGACTGGCGCGCCGGCACGGCATCGTGCATTTCGAGGCCGACGTGCTGTCCGGCAACACCGCGATGCTGACGGTGTTCCAGCGCTGCGGCCTGCCGATGCGCAGGCACAGCGAGGGTGGCGTGGTCCACGTCACGATGGATCTCACGCCGGCAGGGAGCTGACGATGGCCGCGTCGCCTCTGGAAGATCAGGCACCCGCTCAGGCAGCGTCCGCGATGCTGGCTGCCAGCGACGGCCGCATCCTCGATCCGATCGATCGCGTATCGGAGATCCTGTTCGGCCTGTTCATGGTGATGACCTTCACCGGCACGCTGAGCGCGGCCACCGCCGGTCGCGAGGACGTGCGCACGATGCTGATCGCAGCGATCGGCTGCAACATCGCGTGGGGCTTCGTCGATGCGGTGATGTACATCCTGCGCACGCTGGTCACGCGTGCGCGCAGTGCCACGCTGTTCGCAGCCGTGCGCCACAGCACGCAGTCCGACCAGTCGCAGCGCGCGATCGCCGATCACATGGGGCCATTGGCTGCTGCTCTCGACACGACCACGCTGGAGCGCGTGCGCCGCTGGCTGATCGAGCAGCCGGCGCATGCGAGCCCGAAGCCCAGCGTGACCGGACACGACCTCAAGGCGGCGTTCGGCATCTTCCTGCTGGTGTTTGCGTCGACGTTCCCGGTGGTGCTGCCGTTCTTCTTCACCACGGACGTGAAGTTCGCGATGCGCGTGTCGGCCGCGATCGCGATGGTGATGATGTTCTACTGCGGCGTCGTCTGGGGCCGCTACGCCGGCGTGCGTCGGCCGTGGCTGGCGGGGCTTGCGCTGGTGGTGCTGGGGATGATCGTCGAGCTGATCATCATTGCGCTCGGCGGCTGAAGGCACGATGCCGTTGACGCTGCAACAGCAGCTGCGCCACTTGCGCCGTGCCAACGACGTCGCGCGCGCGGCGATGGCGTCCGGCCACCATCCGTTCGGCGCGCTGCTGATCGCGCCCGACGGCGACACCGTGTGGCTCGAGCAGGGCAACGTCGACACCGTCAACCACGCCGAGGCGGTGCTGGCGCGCGAGGCGGCGCGGCTGTACCCGCCCGAGCAGCTGTGGCAGTGCACGCTCGTGACCACCGTCGAGCCGTGCGCGATGTGTACCGGCACGATCTATTGGGCCCACATCGGCAGCGTGGTGTACGGCGTGAGCGAACGCAGCCTGCTCGCGCACACCGGCGATCACCCGCAGAACCCGACGCTCGACCTGCCGTGTCGCGAGGTGTTAGATCGCGGCCACAAGCCGGTGCAGGTGGTCGGGCCGGTGGCCGAGGTCGACGACGAGATCGCTGCGCTGCACCGCGGGTTCTGGAAGCAGCGTTGAGCGACGGCGCAGCGGCTACGTGGCACGCCAAGCTCGAGCTCGCCGTGCGGCTCGACGAGCACGGACGCTGCGTGGCGCACGCGGCGCACGAGGGGCCTCTGCGCGTGCTGAAGACGCTGTACCCCGAAGGGCCGGCGATTGCGCACCAGGTGCTGGTGCACCCGCCCGGCGGCATCGTCGGCGGTGATCGGCTCGAGATCGCGCTCGATCTGCAGCCGCGCGTGCATGCGCTGGTCACCACACCCGGTGCCACGCGCTTCTATCGCAGCGCCGGCGACCTCGCCGAGCAGCACGTGCGCGCCACCCTCGGTACGGCGGCAAGGCTCGAGTGGCTGCCGCTGGAGGCGATCGCGCACAGCGGTTGCCTGGCCGCAAGCCATGCGCGTTTCGAGCTCACCGCCGACGCCGAGATGATCGGCTGGGACCTGCTGGCGCTCGGTCTGCCGGCGGCCGGCGAGGCGTTCAGCGCCGGGCGGTTCACGCAGCAACTCGAACTACCCGGTGTGTGGCTCGAGCGTGGCGTGATCGACAGTGCAGACGCCACGCTGCTGCGTTCGCCGCTCGGACTGGCCGGTCGCAGCGCGCTGCTGACGATGTGGTTCGCGGCCGGACAGCCGCTGCCCGACGCACGCGTCGACGCCCTGGTCAACGCCGCGCGCGAGTGCACTGCCGGCGCGCATGCGGAGGACCTCGCGGCCGGCGTCACGGCGCTGCAGCAGCGAGTCATCGTGCTGCGCGCGCTGGCGCATCGTGTCGAGCCGGCGATGGCGCTGGCGCAATCGGTGCGCGGCGCGTGGCGCCGGTTGGCCTGGCGGCTGGAGGCCACCGCGCCGCGCATCTGGCGCACCTGACCGGAGCACCCCGGCGCTACAGGATCTCGATCTCGGCCTCGATCGGGAAGTGATCGCTGGTGCCCTTCTTGGTTTCCTTGTCGAACGCGATCGGCCGCTGCTTGCCGTGGCTGGTCATCGACGGATGCTTGAAGATGCGCACGCTGTCGCGAGTGAACTTGAGGCCCGCGCGGCCGAACAGCAGCCCACGCGTGATCATGAACTGGTCGAGCAGGTTCATCGTGTTCGTACCTTGGCTGAAGGTCAGCGTGCCGGTGTCCGACGCGCCCGCCAGCGGCCCCATGCAGTTGAACAGGTAGGCCTTCAGCTCGAGGTAGCCGCTCGGCGTGGGCGTGTGCTGGCGCGCCGGGTGGTCGGTGGCCGTAGCCTTCTTCACCGGCTCTTCGATGTGGTCGACATCCTTGCCGGCGAGCAGGTAGTCGACGATGCTGCGGCTGAACGGCTCGTCGTTGAAGTCGCCCATGAACAGGCCGTTGCTGTCGAAGCGCGCGTTGAGCCCGGCCAGCGTCGCGTCGGTGTCGGGCATCGCCAGGTATTCGCTGCGCGTGAACTTGACCATCTGGTCGACCAGGCGTGCGCAGTTCTCGGCCACCGCGATGCGCAGCGGCTCGCTCTCGAACTGCCCGTTGCGGCGCGACGGCCAATGATTGACGAACACGCGCAGGCCGACACCGTTGGACTTGAGCACCAGCGGCACCTCGAACACGTCGCGCGTGGGGTGGCGCAGGTGCATCAAGTGCCCCACCGGTTGGCCGCCGAGCTCGAACAGATCACCCGAGTAGACGAGCGAGGTGTCGATGCCGCGGATGTCGGGGCTGTCGACATGCGCCACTTTCAGGTGCGCGAGGCCGGTGCGCGCGACCAACTCGTCGAGCAACTCCTTGGTCTCGACCTCGACGATGCCGAGCAGATCGGGCCCGCTGCCGCCGTGCATTCCCTTGATCACGGTGGCCAGGCTGGTCAGCTTCTTGTCGAGCGCCTCGGCGTCCCAGCCCTGCGCAGGCGTGAACTCCAGATCGGCAGCGATGTCCGACGCGGTGATGTCGAACAGGTTCTGCAGGTTCCAGCTCGCGACCTTGATGACGGCCATGACGGTGCTCCTTCGTCGTCGACGCGAACCTTGTAGCACCCGCGTCGTGACCGTGGGGTGACCGTCA
>DASTZF010000413.1:0-6301 GCA_035764445.1 Burkholderiaceae bacterium | reverse complement strand
GCCGGCACCGTGATCACCGCTTCGGTGACCTCTTCGCCGAGGTAGTCCTCGGCGGTCTTCTTCATCTTGCGCAGCACTTCTGCGCTGACCTGCGGCGGCGCCAGCTTCTTGCCGCGCTCCTCGATCCAGGCGTCGCCGTTGTCCGCCGGCACGATCTTGTAGGGCATCAGGTTGATGTCCTTCTGGACTTCCTTCTCGGTGAACTTGCGGCCGATCAGCCGCTTGACCGCGTAGAAGGTGTGCTTCGGATTGGTCACCGCCTGGCGCTTGGCCGACGCACCGACCAGGACTTCACCGTCCTCCTGATAGGCGACGATCGACGGCGTGGTGCGCGCGCCCTCGCTGTTCTCGATCACTCTGGTGGTGTTGCCCTCCATGATCGCCACGCACGAGTTGGTCGTGCCGAGGTCGATGCCGATGATCTTGCCCATGGGTTGTGGCTCCTAAGCTCTGTGAATTCAGTTGTGTACGAGTTGTGGATAAGTCGGCTCGTTTCAAGCGGACCGTGTGCGGATCACTTCGGCGCCGCCACGGTGACCAGGGCCGGGCGCAGCACGCGCTCGGCGATCAAGTAACCCTTCTGCAACACCGAGACGATCGTGTTGGCCTCCTGGTCGGCGGGGAGCATTGAGATCGCCTGATGCTGGTGCGGATCGAATCGCGTGCCCGCTGGCGGGTTGATCTCGACCACGCGGTTGCGCTCGAGCGCCTGCGTCAGCAGCTTCAGCGTGGCGTGCACGCCCTCGAGCAGCTGTTCGGTGCTGGCGTTCGGAATGGCGGTGGCGGCCTCCAGGCTGTCGCGCACCGGCAAGAGGCTCTCGGCGAACGACTCGAGAGCGAACTTGCGCGCCTTCGCGATCTCCTCTTCGGCGCGCCGGCGGGTGTTTTCGGCCTCGGCCTTGGCCCGCAGGTAGGCGTCGGACACCTCGGCGTGTTTGGCTTGCAGTTCCGCCAGGCGCGGATCGGGCTGCGCCGGGGCGGGCTGTGCGGTGGGGGTTGGCGGAGCCGGCGCGATCGGGTCGAGCGTCGGCTCCTGGCGGGTCTGTGGGTCGGTGGACGTCATGGTTGTCGGTGGCAAAGCTCTCGTGGCAAACCTTGGGGACAGGAGGCAGGCTTTCAAGGGCCCGCCGATGGCCAAAGCGTCATTCCTCGGCGCTGGCGCTCCAGCGCTGCCACGACGCCAGCACGCGCCGGTCGCGCTTGGTCGGGCGTCCCTGCGTGATCGTGGCGGCCGGCTCGGGCGCCAGTCGGCGCTGCTGCCGTACCCGCTCGCGTGCGGCGACGCTCTCGGGCGACTCGGCGTACATGGTGCGCGCGACCGTGGCACTGCCGCGCTGAAGGCTCAGCGCCAGCACGGTCAGGTCCCGCCGATAGCCGGGATGCTGGACGCTCAAGCGGTCGCCGACTCGCAGCTCGCGACCCGCCTTGGCCTGCAGGCCGTTGACCGCGACCCGCCCGCGCACGACGTCTTGCACCGCGAGCGTCCGGGTCTTGTACAGGCGTGCGGCCCACAGCCACTTGTCCAGTCGCATCGAGTCGGCCATCGGGAACATTGTCTGCCACCAGCACAGACGCTGTGCGAGTCACCCTAGCATTTGCCCTAGTGCCGGCGAATCGCCAGCCGCCAATCGGTGGCGCGATCATCGCGGCAAGCCCTTTTTCACATGCAGGAGTGACCATGCGTCGAGACCGTTTCCTTCGCACTGTGGCCGCGCTCGGAGCCGGCGCCGCGCTGGCGCCATGGGCGCGCGCGGCGGCCAACTTGAAGATGATGATCCCCGCCAACCCCGGTGGCGGCTGGGACACGACGGGCCGTGCGCTCGGCAAAGCGCTGCAGGAATCGGGCGCTGCATCGACCGTCAGCTACGACAACAAGGGCGGTGCCGCGGGCGCACTCGGGCTGGCGCAGTTCGTCAACGGCAGCAAGGGTGATCCGAACGCACTGATGGTGATGGGCGCGGTGATGGTGGGCGGCATCATCACCGGCAAGCCGCCGGTCAACCTGTCGCAGGCAACGCCGTTGGCGCGCCTGACCAGCGAATACAACGTGTTCGTGCTGCCGGCCAACTCGCCGCTGCAAAGCATGAAGGACGTGATCGAGCAGCTGAAGAAAGACCCCGGAAGCGTCAAATGGGGTGGCGGCTCTCGCGGGTCGACCGAGCACATCGCCGCCGCGATGATCGCGCGCGAGGTCGGCGTCGATCCGTCGAAGATCAACTATGTCGCGTTCCGCGGCGGCGGCGAGGCGACCGCTGCGATCCTCGGCGGCAACGTCACCGTCGGCGGCAGCGGCTACAGCGAGTTCGCCGAGTACATCACCACCGGCAAGATGCGCGCGCTGGCGGTCACGTCGGACAAGCGGTTGCCCGGCATCGCCGTGCCGACACTCAAGGAGCAGGGCATCAACGTCGTGATCGGCAACTGGCGCGGCGTCTATGGTGCGCCGGGCATCAACGCCGAGCAGCGCAAGGCGCTGATCGAGATGGTGCTGAAGGCGACGAAGTCGAAGTCGTGGGCCGAGGCGATCGAGAAGAACGGCTGGACGCCGGCGCTGATGACGGGCGACGAGTTCGGCAAATTCGTCGACGACGAGTTCGCGAGCCTGCGCGCGGTGATGGCCAAGTCGGGAATGATCTGACGATGCGCGCCAACACGCTGCAGGCCGCCGTGGGCGCCGGCGTGCTGATCGCCGGACTCGGGCTCGGCGTCGGCGCGTTGGGCATCCCGGGCGAGGCGGGCTACGGCGGCGTCGGGCCTAACTTCCTGCCATGGCTGGTGGCGGCGTGCCTGACGTTGTGCGGTGCGTGGCTGCTGCGCGAGGCATTGAGCGGCGGCTTTCGCGAGGCCGAGGCGCCTGAAGGTGACGAGCGGGGCTACTGGCCAGGATTCATCTGGGTGTCGGCCGGGTTGCTGGCCAACGCCGCGCTGATCACGACGATCGGCTTCATCCTGAGCTGTGCGCTGTGCTTCGTGCTGGCCGTGCAAGGGTTGAAGTCGGCCGAAGGGCGTGGGTTGTCGAGCCTGCGTGCGTGGCTGGTGAGCGCGGCGATCGGCATCGCGATCGCGGCGCCGGTCTACTGGATGTTCACGCAGCTGCTGGCGATCAACCTGCCGGGACTGACATCGACGGGGTGGATCTGAGATGACCGACATCGGCCAGCAGCTGCTGCAGGGCTTCCTCACCGCGGGTACACCGATCAACCTGTTGTGGGCGCTGCTCGGCTGCACGATCGGCACCGCGGTTGGCGTGCTGCCGGGGATCGGACCGGCCACCGCGGTGGCGATGCTGTTGCCGATCACCTTGAAGGTCGAGCCGACCGCGTCGATGATCTTCTTCGCCGGCATCTACTACGGTGCGATGTACGGCGGCTCGACGACCTCGATCCTGCTCAACACGCCGGGCGAGGCCGGCTCGATGGTGACCGCGCTCGAAGGCAACAAGATGGCCAAGTCGGGCCGCGCTGGCGCTGCGCTGGCCACGGCAGCGGTCGGCTCGTTTGTCGCCGGCACGATCGCCACCGTGTTGGTGACGCTGTTCGCGCCGGTGGTGGCCGACTTCGCGGTGCGGCTCGGGCCGCCGGAGTACTTCCTGCTGATGGTGCTGGCGTTCTGCACCGTCAGCGCGGTGCTCGGCAAGAGCACGCTGCGCGGCCTGACGTCGTTGTTTGTCGGGCTGGCGATGGGACTGGTTGGCCTCGACCAGATCTCGGGGCAGGCCCGCTACACCGGTGGCGTTCCCGAGCTGATGGACGGTCTGGAAGTCGTGTTGATCGCGGTGGGCCTGTTCGCGGTGGCCGAGGCGCTGTACTTCGTGCTGTACCAGGCGCGCGAGGTCGAGACGCGCAATGCGATGAGCAAGGTGCACATGACCCGTGAGGAGTGGCGCCGCTCGTGGCCCGCGTGGCTGCGCGCCACCGTCATCGGCGTGCCATTCGGGTGCATCCCCGCGGGCGGCAGCGAGATCCCGACCTTCCTGAGCTACGCCACCGAGAAGAAGCTGTCGAAGCACCGGCACGAGTTCGGCACCAACGGTGCGATCGAAGGCGTTGCCGGGCCCGAGGCGGCGAACAACGCGGCGATCACCGCGACGTTGATTCCGCTGTTGACGCTCGGCATCCCGACCTCCAACACGACGGCGATTCTGCTCGGCGCGTTCCAGAACTACGGCTTGCAGCCCGGGCCTCAACTGTTCGACAAGAACGCGGCGCTGGTGTGGGCGCTGATCGCCTCGCTGTACATCGGCAACGTGATGCTCCTGGTGCTCAACCTGCCGCTCGTGGGTCTGTGGGTCAAGCTGCTGAAGCTGCCGAAGGCGCAGTTGTACGCCGGCATCCTGATCTTCGCGACGGTTGGCGTGTACGGCATGCGGCAGTCGGCGTTCGACCTCGTGCTGCTATACGCCATCGGCCTGCTCGGCGTGGTGATGCGGCGCTTCGACTTTCCCACCGCGCCGGTGGTGGTGGGCATGATCCTCGGGCCGCTGGCCGAGGCGCAGATGCGCAACGCGCTGTCGATCGGCGAAGGGCACTGGAGCGTGTTCGTGCAGCGGCCGGGATCGGCCGCCCTGCTGGTGGTGATCATCGCGGTGCTGCTGTTGCCGCGCGCGATGCGCTGGTGGCGCGGCCGCTCGGCGCCGGCGATCGATTCTCCGGCCGGCTAGACACCGTTCAGCGCGGCGCGCCGCCGGCGATCGCGCGCTCGCGCTGGCGCTGCAGGTCGGCTGCCGATGGAGCCGTCGTCGGCCAACCCTGCAGATGGCGGATCGCCAGCTTGGCGAGCCCGTCGATCCATACCGGATGGTCGTTCAGGCAAGCGATGGCATGAAAGGTCTTGCCGCCGGAGCTCAGGAATACGTTGCGGCCCTCGATCGCGATCTCTTCGAGGGTCTCCAGGCAGTCGGCAGTGAAGCCTGGGCACAACACGTCGATCCGCTCGAGGCCGTTGCGGGCGAGCTTGCGCAGCGTGGCGTCGGTCGCCGGCTCGAGCCAACGCGCGCGGCCGAAGCGGCTCTGAAAAGTGACCTTGTACTCGTCGGGCTTCAGGCTCAAACGATCGGCCAGCAGCCGTGCCGTCTTCTGGCACTGGCAGTGGTACGGATCGCCCAGGCCCAACGTGCGTGCGGGCAGGCCGTGAAAGCTCATCAGGAGCATGCGGCCGCGGCCCTCCCGCATCCAGTGTTCGGTGACGCGCGACGCAAGCGCGGCAATGTAGCCCTCGTCGTCGTGGAACTGGTGAACGAAGCGCAGTTCGGGCAGCCGCCGCACGCTGCCGGACCAAGCGGCCACCGCGTCGAACGTGCTTGCGGTGGTGGCTGCCGAGTACTGCGGGTACATCGGCACCACCAGGATGCGCGTCGCGCCGCGCGCCTTCAGTTCGTCGAGTGCGCTGGCGATCGACGGCTGCCCGTAGCGCATCGCCGGCTGCACCAGCACGGCGTGACCGCGCTCGCCGAGCGAACCGCGCAATCGATCGGCCTGCAGGCGTGTCCACGTGGCCAGTGGCGAACCTTCGCGGGTCCAGATGGCGGCGTACTTGGCGGCCGATTTGGCGGGGCGCACGCGCAGGATCACGCCATTGAGGATCGGCCACCACAGCGCGCGCGGGATCTCGACCACGCGCGGGTCCGACAGGAACTGCGCCAGGTACCTGCGCACCGCCGCCGTTGTCGGTGCGTCGGGGGTGCCGAGGTTGCTCAGCAGTACCGCGATGCGCTCGGGCCGGTCGTGGGCGTGCGCGGGCTCCGCAGCGAAGCGCATCAGGTCAGGTGTGGCACGGTGTCGACGATCGACAGCACGTCGAAGCGGATGCTCGGCGAGGTGGCATCGGCTGGTGCACCGCCGAGTCCGATGACCCCGTAGCCGTGCAGCGTGCAACTGCCACGGCGCAACGTGATCAACTCGTCGGAGCCGCCGAAGCGGACATAGGTGCCGTTGTAGCTCATGTCGGTGAGCTGGAAGGTGCCGCCGGTCCAGTCGATGCGTGCGTGCGAACGCGAGACCTTCGAGTCATCGAGGCGGAACGTCGCCTGCGGGCTGCGCCCCAGCACGACCGGCAGGTGCTCGGCAGCATAGACGCGCACCTGGTCCTGCCATGCGAGGCGGATGCCCTCAGGATCGGGCGCCGGTTCGACCGGACCGAACTGCGTGGCCGGTGCGGCGTCGGCATGGCGGCGCAGACCCAGCACGTGCACCTGCACCGGCTCGGCGCGACCGCGCAGGTGCATCCAGTCGAGGCTGCGAAAGCGCGAGCGCTGGCTGGATGGCAGGTCGGCCAGCACGCCGGCGGTTACCAGCGTCTCGTT
>DASTZF010000412.1:0-14411 GCA_035764445.1 Burkholderiaceae bacterium | reverse complement strand
CCTGCAGGAAGGCATCAACGAGGCCGGTGGCATGTGCAGCTGGATCGCGGCGGCGACGTCGTATTCGACGAACAACCGCATCATGATCCCGTTCTACGTCTACTACTCGATGTTCGGCTTCCAGCGCATCGGCGACCTCGCGTGGGCGGCGGGCGACATGCAGGCGCGCGGCTTCCTGCTCGGCGGCACATCGGGCCGTACCACCCTCAACGGCGAGGGCCTGCAGCACGAGGACGGCCACAGCCACGTGCTGGCCAGCACGATCCCCAACTGCGTCAGCTACGACCCCACGTTTGCGCACGAGGTCGGCGTGATCATGCACCACGGCCTGAAGCGCATGGTGGAGAGGCAGGAGAACGTCTTCTATTACCTGACGCTGCTCAACGAGAACTATCCGATGCCGGGCCTGAACCCCGGCACCGAGGAGCAGATCATCAAGGGGATGTATCTGCTGCAGGAGGGGGCGAAGAAGACGCCGCGGGTCAACCTGCTCGGTTCGGGCACGATCCTGCGCGAGTCGATGGCGGCGAAAGAGCTGCTCGAGCAGGACTGGGGCGTCGCGGCCAACGTCTGGAGCTGCCCGAGCTTCAACGAGCTGGCGCGCGACGGGCAGGACTGCGAGCGCTGGAACCTGCTGCACCCTTCGAGCCAGCCGCGCGTGCCGTTCGTCACCGAGCAGCTGGCCAAGCATGCCGGACCGGTGGTGGCGTCGACCGACTACATCAAGAGCTATGTCGATCAGATCCGTGCCTTCGTGCCGAAGGGCCGCACGTACAAGGTGCTAGGCACCGACGGCTTCGGACGCTCCGACTTCCGCAGCAAGCTGCGCGAGCACTTCGAGGTCAACCGGCACTACATCGCGGTCGCGGCGTTGAAGGCGCTGGCCGAAGAAGGCGCCGTGCCGGCGGGCAGCGTCGGTGAGGCGATCCAGAAGTACGGCATCAACCCGGACAAGATCAATCCGCTGTACGCCTGAGGCCGGCAACAACAACAACAACGGAGACAAGCCATGGCATTGGTCGAAGTGCGCGTGCCCGACATCGGCGACTTCAAGGACGTCGCCGTCATCGAGTTGCTGGTCAAGCCCGGCGATGCGGTCAAGCCCGATCAGGGACTGATCACCGTCGAGAGCGACAAGGCGTCGATGGAGATTCCGTCCGACGCTGCGGGCATCGTCAAGGAGATGAAGGTCGCCCTCGGCGACAAGGTGAGCCAGGGCTCGCCGGTGCTGATGCTCGAGCCAGCCGGTGCAGCGTCGGCGCCGGCCGCCACACTGTCGGCGGCCGCGGCAGCGCCGCCCGCCGCACCGTCCGCCGCCCCAGCGCCAGCGCCGACCGCGCGCGCCGCGGGAGCATCCGCCGAGCTGCTCGTGCCCGACATCGGCGACTTCAAGGACGTCGCGGTGATCGAGGTCTTCATCAAGCCCGGCGATGCGGTCAAGGTCGAGCAGAGCCTGATCACGGTCGAGAGCGACAAGGCCTCGATGGAGATACCCGCTGCGCAGGCCGGCGTGATCAAGGAGGTCAAGGTGCGCATCGGCGACAAGGTGTCGCAGGGTTCGCTGATCGCGCTCATCGACGCCGCGGCCGGGGCCGCCGCGCCGACGCCCGTGGCAGCGCCCGCCCCCGCGGCAGCCGCCGCCGCGCCCACGCCGGCGCACCCGCGCACGCTGCCCACCGCCGCGCTGCCGCCGCACGAGCCGACGGCGCCGACCGGCCAGCTGCCGCACGCATCGCCATCGGTGCGCCGCTTCGCGCGCGAGCTCGGTGTGCCATTGAACGACGTGAAAGGCAGCGGACCCAAAGGCCGCATCACGCACGAGGACGTGCAAGGCTTCGTCAAGGGCGTGATGGCCGGTGCCGCGCGTCCCGGCGCGGCTGCGGCGGCTGCAGCGCCCGCCGGCGGCGGCATCCCGGGCCTGCTGCCGTGGCCGCAGGTCGACTTCACGAAGTTCGGCCCGGTCGAGCGCAAGGACCTGTCGCGCATCAAGAAGCTCTCGGGCGCCAACCTGCACCGCAACTGGGTGATGATCCCGCACGTCACCAACAACGACGAGGCCGACATCACCGAGCTCGAGGCGTTGCGCGTGCAGCTCAACAAGGAGAACGAGAAGGCCGGCATCAAGCTGACGATGCTCGGCTTCGTGATCAAGGCGGTGGTGGCGGCACTGAAGAAGTTTCCCGAGTTCAACGCCAGCCTCGATGGCGACCAGCTCGTCTACAAGCAGTACTTCCACATCGGCTTCGCCGCCGACACGCCCAACGGCCTGGTGGTGCCGGTGCTGAAGGAGGCCGACAAGAAAGGCCTGCTGCAGATCGCGCAGGAGATGACCGAGCTGTCGAAGAAGGCGCGCGAGGGCAAGCTCGGGCCCGCCGACATGACCGGTGGCTGCTTCTCGATCAGCTCGCTCGGCGGCATCGGCGGCACGCACTTCACGCCGATCATCAACGCGCCGGAGGTGGCGATCCTCGGGCTGTCGAAGAGCTTCATGAAGCCGGTGTGGGATGGCAAGTCGTTCACACCCAGACTGACGCTGCCGCTGTCGCTGTCGTATGACCACCGGGTGATCGACGGCGCGGCGGCTGCGCGCTTCAACGCCTACCTGGCCGGCGTGCTGTCGGACTTCCGGCGGGTGCTGCTGTGAGGGCGGCGGCCGCGGCGACGTTGCGGGGCGCAGCGTGACGACTATCTGCGTCGCCCGCAAGAACGGGCAGGTCGCTGTCGCGGCCGACGCGCTGGTGACCTTCGGCGACACGCGGCTGGCGCACGGCTACGAGGCCAACGACAAGGTGTTTCGCATCGGCGATTCGTGGATCGGCATGGCCGGCACGACCGCGCACTTTCCGGTGCTGCGGCGCGCGCTCGGTGCGCTGCCGAAACAGGAGCTGAAGCTCAATTCGCGCGACGAGGTGTTCGAGACGTTCCTCAAGCTGCATCCCAAGCTGAAGGAACAGTTCTTCCTCAACACCAAAGAGGAAGAGAGCGACCCGTACGAGAGCAGCCAGTTCACGGTGCTGATCGCCAACGCGGCGGGCATCTTCGGCGTCTACTCGTACCGCGAGGTGTTCGAGTTCGACCGCTTCTGGGCCATCGGCTCGGGGCGCAGCTTCGCGCTCGGTGCGATGTACGCGCATTTCGAGCGTGCGCGCTCGGCGCGCGAGGTGGCCGAGCTCGGCGTACGCGCCGGTTGCGAGTTCGACAAGAACTCCGACGGCCCGGTGCGCGCGCACACGATCAAGTTGAAGGAATGACGCAGGAGCTGCTATGGCGCTGATCGAAGTGAAGGTGCCCGACATCGGCGACTTCAAGGACGTCGCGGTGATCGAGCTGCTGGTCAAGCCCGGCGACCGCGTCGCGGTCGAGCAGAGCCTGATCACCATCGAAAGCGACAAGGCGTCGATGGAGATCCCGAGCAGCGCGGCCGGCGTCGTCAAAGAGCTGAAGGTCAAGCTCGGCGACAAGGTGAGCGAAGGCTCGGTGCTGCTGCTGCTGGAGGGCGAAGGTGCGGCCACCGCGTCGCCACCACCCGCGCCATCGCCAGCGCCCGCTGCAGCGAAGCCGTCCGCCGCGCCGACGCCGAGCCCCGCGGCACCGGTGGCCGCTGCCAGCTACGGCGGTGGCGTCGACCTCGAGTGCGACCTGCTGGTGCTGGGCGGTGGTCCGGGCGGCTACTCCGGCGCCTTCCGTGCGGCCGACCTCGGCATGAAGGTGGTGCTGGTCGAGCGTTATGCCACGCTCGGTGGTGTGTGCCTCAACGTCGGTTGCATCCCGAGCAAGGCGCTTCTGCACGTGGCTGCGGTGATCGACGAGGTGGCGCACTTCGCCGACCTCGGCGTCGCGTACGCGAAGCCGACGGTCGATGCTGGCAAGCTGCTCGCGCACAAGAACAAAGTGGTCGGCAAGCTGACCAGCGGTCTCGGCAGCATGGCCAAGATGCGCAAGGTCACCGTCGTGCGCGGATATGGCTCCTTTGCCGACCCGCACCATGTGATCGTCGAAGAGACCTCGGGCAGCGGGCAGGACAAGACCGGCAAGAAGCAGACGATCCGCTTCAAGCAATGCATCATCGCCGCCGGCTCGCAGGCGGTGCGGCTGCCGTTCCTGCCCGACGACCCTCGCATCGTCGACTCCACCGGCGCGCTCGAGTTGCGGCAGGTGCCGCAGAGGATGCTGATCGTCGGCGGCGGCATCATCGGCCTCGAGATGGGCACGGTGTATTCCACGCTCGGTGCCCGCCTCGATGTGGTCGAGATGCTCGATGGCTTGATGCTCGGCGCCGACCGCGATCTGGTGCGCGTATGGCAGAAGCTCAACGCGCCGCGCTTCGACAACATCATGCTGAAGACCAAGACCGTCGGCGCCGAGGCGCGAGCCGACGGCATCCACGTGCGCTTCGAAGGCGAGGCTGCGCCGAAGGAGCCGCAGCACTACGACCTCGTGCTGCAGGCGGTGGGGCGCAGTGCGAACGGCAGGAAGATCGGCGCCGACAAGGCCGGCGTCATCGTCAACGAGCGCGGCTTCATCCCGGTCGACGTGCAGATGCGCACCAACGTGCCGCACATCTTCGCGGTCGGCGACATCGTCGGCAATCCGATGCTCGAGCACAAGGCGGTCCACGAGGCGCACGTCGCCGCCGAGGTTGCGGCGGGCGACGACAAGGCGCGCTTCGAAGCGCGCGTGATCCCCAACGTCGCCTACACCGACCCTGAGGTCGCGTGGGTCGGCCTGAGCGAAGACGAGGCCAAGGCCAACGGCATCGCCATCAGCAAAGGCCTGTTCCCGTGGACGGCCTCGGGCCGCGCGATCGCCAACGGCCGCGATGAGGGTTTCACCAAGCTGCTGTTCGACGACAGCACGCACCGCATCGTCGGCGGCGGCATCGTCGGCACCCACGCCGGCGACATGATCGGCGAGATCGCGCTGGCGATCGAGATGGGCGCCGACGCCGTCGACATCGGCAGCACGATCCATCCGCACCCGACGCTCGGTGAATCTATCGGCCTGGCGGCCGAGGTGGCGCACGGCTCGTGCACCGACGTGCCGCCGCAGCGCAAGCGCTGAACGATGAAGGCAGTCGCGGGACCAGTGGAAAAGATAAAGGGGCCCTCGCGAGAACCCCTTTGTTCCGTCCGCCTCGGGACTATCAGGTCCGACCCGGATCTATTGAAGCACCCGGACGTTGTAGACGCTCGCCGCCGGTACGGCGTTGTTGCCGGCGAAAACGTTGCAGACCTTCACCGTTACCGTGTTCGTGGCGGAGACGTACGCATACCACCAGAAGCCGTTGCCGGGATAGGTCACCGGTGAGGCTTCTGCGACCATCGAAGTGGTCGCCCCGGTCACCGTAGCTGTGCCGGTCGCGCAGGTGTCGTTGGCGAGCCCCGTGCCGCCGATGCTGGCAGTGGTGCCGGTCAACGGGCTGCCCGAGCCAGCTGGGCCCATCGGGCCTGCCGCGCCATTGCAGACATAGTAGCTGCTGCTGACCTCAAGAGGGTCGAGTGTGCCGTTGCTGTTGGCATCGAGTCCGGAGGAGGTCTTGATCCCGCCGTTTGCGCAGTTCGCTCCCGCCGGTTCCGCCGTGATGCTGATCAGACTGTTCAGGCCACTGGCGCCGGCTGCACCCGTGGCGCCGGGCGCGCCATTGCACACATACTGCGTGCTGGTAATTTCGGCGACGTCAAGCGTGCCATTGCGATTGCCATCGAGGCCGGAGATCGCCTTGGTACCGCCATATTGGCATGTCGCAACATTCGGCGGCTCTGGCGTCATGGTGATCAGGCTGTCGATGCCATCGGCGCCATTGGTGCCATCGCTGCCGTTCGTGCCATTGACACCGTTCGCACCAGGAGCGCCGTTGCAGACATAGAGCGGGCTGCCCATCTCGCCCGGGTCCAATATGCCGTTGGCGTTGCTGTCGAGCCCAGAAACGACCTTGCTGCCGCCGAATTCGCAAGTGGCGACATTCGGCAGCTCCGCCGTGATTGCGATCAGGCTGTTGAGCCCGTTGGTGCCGTTGGTTCCATTGGTCCCGTTGGTCCCATCCGTGCCATTGGTGCCATTGGCGCCCGCCGCACCGGGAGCCCCGTTGCAGACATAGCTGCTGGAGGTGATTTCGCCGATGTCGAGCACGCCGCTCAGGTTGGCATCGAGACCGACGCTGAGCTTCTTGCCCCCATCGGTGCAGTTGGCACCTGGCGCTTCGTCGACCATCGACACCAGGGCGGTCAGTCCGTTGGTGCCATTGGCACCCGGATTGCCGGTGGCGCCCGGGCTGCCGGTGCACACGTATTGCACGCCGGTGACCTCGCTCGGGTCGAGCACGCTATTGGCGTTGCTGTCGAGCCCTGATGAAGCCTTGATGCCACCGTAGGTGCAGTTCGGCCCCGCCGGTTCTGCTTCGCTGGAGATCAGGCTGTTCAGACCGTTGATCCCATCGGTACCTGCGGCGCCGGTGGCACCCGTCGCGCCGGTGGCACCGGTCGCGCCGTTGCAGACGTAGCTGCTGGACGTGATTTCGGCGGAGTCGAGCACCCCATTGAGGTTGACATCGAGCCCGACGTTGATCTGCTTGCCGCCTGCGACGCAGTTGGCACCGGGCGCTTCATCCGTCATGAAGACCAGCGTGGCCAAGCCGTTGGTGCCCGCTGCACCCGCGGCTCCGGCCGCACCGGTTCCACCCGCTGCACCGTTCGCCCCGGGAGCACCGTTGCAGACGTATTGCGTGCTGCTGATCTCGGCGTCGTCGAGCACGCCGTTGGCATTGGAATCCAAGCCTGAGGTGATCTTGGTACCGCCGTTGGGGCAATTGGTCCCCGGCGCTTCAATGCTCACCGACGCGCGTGCTGCGCGCACACCGTTGTCGATCGGCTGCGCTGGTCCCCCGTCGCCGCCACCGCCGCCGCAGGCCGCGAGTGCGAGCACCAAGGTCAGCGCCGATATCGTCGAAACGCTACGGGCCGCGCTTTCGATGGCCTGCAAACGCGAGTTCCGAAAATTCATCGAATGACCGCTCTCGAAGTTGAGGTGCGGTTTCTATCAGTGAACCAAGGCTGCAGCGCACGCTCTCGAAGAGCTCTGCAGACTCAGGTGATTACTGTCACAAATGTGTTGTGGCAAGTTGCACAGCAAGTCGCAACGCAAGAGCAACGCCGTGGTCTCTTGAGAGAACTTCCACGTCTTATTCCAAGTGCCAGCGAAAGGCGGCCAACTGACGAACGTCCGCACGCCGCTCACGACACTGGCCCGCCCCGGCACACGAGCTGTTGCGCTTCGTCGACGAGCGACGGCGTGCGGCAGCACGCACCCCGGCCGCAGTGCGTGCTGCCGACTCAACGACCGGCCTCGGTCACCCTTGCGTCGTCAAACGATATCGGCGAAATGCATCCCAAACGAGCCGCGCCGACGATCCTCGAAGTATCGGTGCAAGGTTTCACGAACCGTGCGGAAGGCCAGTTGCTCCCACGGCACCTCGTCTTCGAGGAAGAGCCTCGCCTCGCTGGTCTCGAAGCCGAGGGTGAAGTCGGTACTGAGCAGCCGCGCGCGGTAGAAGAAGTGCACCTGGCCGATCTGCACCACGTTGAGCATCGTGAACAGGCCCTGCAGCTCGACCTGCGCGCCGGCTTCCTCGTCGGTCTCGCGCAGCGCGCCGGCCTCGGTGGTCTCGCCGAGCTCCATGAAGCCGGCCGGCAGCGTCCACTTGCCGAAGCGCGGCTCGATGTTGCGCTTGCACAGCAGCACGCGATCGCCCCACACCGGCAGCGTGCCCACCACGTTGAGCGGGTTCTCGTAGTGCACGGTGCCGCACTCGCTGCACACCGCCCGCTCGCGGTTGTCATCGCTCGGGATGCGGTACTCGACCAGCGTGCCGCACGTCCGGCAATGCTTGATGCGTCGAGACTGCAGCAGCATGGCGCCAAGCAGTGTAGCGCCGGCGCTCTGGTGGCATGATCGCCCGCAACCCATCGCACACACGACCGGAGCCCCCTCATGGCCTACGTGATCCAGCCCGCCCCGATCCCCGCTGTCGCCGTTCACGGTGGCGGCCAGTTCCCGGTGCATCGCATCTACTGCGTCGGCCGCAACTACGTCGAGCACGCGCAGGAGATGGGCCACAGTGGCCGCGAGCCGCCGTTCTTCTTCACCAAGCCGGCCGACGCGATCGTGCCGGTGCCTGCGGGCGAGACCGCCCGCATCGCCTATCCGAGCCAGACCAAGAACCTGCACCACGAGATCGAGCTCGTGGTGGCGCTCGCCAAGGGCGGCCGCGACATCCGCGCCAGCGACGCGGTGAGCCTGATCTGGGGCTACGCGGTGGGGCTCGACATGACGCGGCGCGACCTGCAGGGCGAGGCCAAGAAGCAGGGCCGCCCCTGGTGCAGCGGCAAGGCGTTCGACGAGTCGGCGCCGATCGGCCCGCTGCATGCGATCAAGAGCACCGGCGAGCTCAACAAGGGCGCGATCACGCTCAAGGTCAACGGCGCGCTCAAGCAGAAGGGCGACCTGGCCGACCTGATCTGGAACGTCGGCGAGATCATCGAGCACCTGTCGGCGCTGTGGACGCTCGCGCCCGGCGATCTCATCTACACCGGCACGCCGGCCGGCGTCGGCGCGGTCGTCAAGGGCGACCTGATGGAAGGCGAGATCGCAGGCCTTGGCCCGCTGCGCGTCCAAATTGCGTGATCCCGCTGCTCAACAAAAGGCACTGGCGATGGAGCTGTACAACTACTTCCGCTCGTCGGCGTCGTACCGCGTGCGCATCGCGCTCGCGATCAAGGGCCTGCCCTACGACTACAAGCCGGTGCACCTGACGAAGAACGAGCACCTCAACGAGTCGTACGCCGCGGTGTCGGCATCACGCCTGGTGCCGCTGCTGCGCGACGGTGAACACACGTTGACGCAGTCGCTGGCGATCATCGAATACCTCGAGGAGACGCACCCCGAGCCGCCGCTGCTGCCCAAAGCGGCGCACGAGCGGGCGCGCGTGCGCGCGCTGGCACTCGACGTCGCGTGCGAGATCCATCCGCTGAACAACCTGCGCGTGCTGCGCTACCTGGTGCGCGACCTCAAGGTGGCCGATGCCGACAAGGATCGCTGGTACCGCCACTGGGTCGAGACCGGCCTCGAGGTGGTCGAGCGCCAGCTCGCCGCGCAGCCCGGCCGCTACTGCCACGGCGACACGCCGACCGTGGCCGACTGCTGCCTGGTGCCGCAGATCTTCAATGCGCAGCGCCTGAGCTGCCGCACGGATCACGTGCCGCACGTGATGCGGGTGTTCGAGGCCTGCATGGCGTTGCCGGCGTTCGCCGACACGCAGCCGTCGGCCTGCCCGGATGCCGAGTGAGCCGCCTCGCGTGGAGCGCTGGCGATGAGCGGCGAGTGGCTGATCCCTGACTGGCACGCCGACGCGCGGGTCGGCGCGCGCGTGACCACGCGCGCCGGCGGCGTCAGCGCGCCGCCATGGGACAGCATGAACCTGGGGCTGGGCAGCGGCGACGCGCGCGAGAGCGTGCTGGCCAACCGCGAGCGCCTCGCCGCCGCGATCGGCGCCACGCCGGTGTTCATGCGGCAGGTGCACGGCGCGCGCGTGATCCGCGTCGACGCCGACAGCGCGCGCGCCGATGCGCAGGAGGCCGACGCATCGTGGACCGACATGCCCGGCGTCGCCTGCACGGTGCTGGTGTCCGACTGCCTGCCGGTGCTGCTCGCGGCGCCGCGGGCGCGCGCGGTCGGTGCCGCGCACGCCGGCTGGCGCGGCTTGAGCGCCGGTGTCGTCGAGGCCTGTGCGCGCGCCGTCTGCAGCGCGGCCGCATGCGCGCCGCACGAGCTTGCGGCGTGGCTCGGGCCGTGCATCGGCCGCGACGCTTTCGAGGTCGGCGCCGACGTGCTGGTCGCCTTCGGCATCGCGCCCGCGGCCGGCGATCGGCCGCGCTTTCGCTACGCGCCGCGCGCCGACGGCGACGCGCGCTGGCGGGCCGACCTCGCCGGGCTGGCGCGCGACCGCTTGGCGGCGCTCGGCGTGACGCGGGTCAGCGGCGGCACCTGGTGCACCGTGCAGGACCGCTCACGCTTCTTCTCGTTTCGGCGCGACGGCGTCACCGGGCGCATGGCCGCCGCCGTCTGGATCGCTCGCTGAGCGCGCCTGTCGCGCGCGCCGGCGGCGCGACGCCATCAGTGCGATGTAGATCACCATCGCCAGCGGCGCCAGCCCGAGCACCAGCGTGACCAACGCGCCGAGCACAGTGCCGCCGGGCGCCGACGCGTGCGCAACGGCGAACAGCCCGACCGCGAATACCCAGGCTATGGAAACGATCAGCATTCTGCAATGCGGATAGCAATACTGCGTAATGAAAGAGAAAGCTTGCTGGGATAAGGTCTCACCCCAGTAGAAACCCACGCCATCGTAGACAGCACGCGGGGCCTCGGCGTATCACTGAGGCGGTGCTCGGCGGCGGTACGCGAACAGCAACAGCGGCAAAGCCGCACACGCAGGAGACAGACACGCCATGAAACGCAAGGCGGCGCAGGGGCCCGAACAGGTGGCCGATAGTGCCCGCGCGCTCGGCAGCGCAGTGGGCGAATCGTTGAAATCGTTCGCCGGGTTGCGGGTGCCGCTGCAAACGGTCAGCGAACTGCAGGACGACTACGTCAAGCAGGCGAGCGAGCTGTGGAACCAGTCGCTGAAGCGCTGGCAGCCTGTCGATGGCGCCGCTGCGCAGCCCGCGCCGCTGGCCGACAAGCGCTTCTCGGCCCCCGAATGGGTCACCAACCCGGCGGCCGCCTACACGGCACAGATGTACCTGCTCAACGCCCGCACGCTGATGCAGCTCGCCGAGTCGATCCAAGGCGATGCGAAGACGCGCGCGCGCGTGCGCTTCGGCGTGCAGCAGTGGATCGATGCGATGAGCCCGGCCAACTTCATGGCGCTGAATCCGGAGGCCCAGAAGAAAGCGCTCGACACCCACGGCGAGAGCGTCGCCGCCGGCCTGCGCCAGTTGTGGGACGACCTGCGCAAGGGCTCGGTGTCGCAGACCGACGAGACGATGTTCGAGGTCGGTCGCAACGTCGCCACCAGCGAGGGCTCGGTGGTGTTCGAGAACGACCTGTTCCAGCTGATCGAGTACAAGCCGCTGACGCCCAAGGTGCATCAGCGGCCGATGCTGTTCGTGCCGCCGTGCATCAACAAGTACTACATCCTCGACCTGCAGCCCGAGAACTCGCTGATCCGCCACACCGTCGCGGAGGGCCACCGCACCTTCGTGATGAGCTGGCGCAACCCCGACGAGTCGCTGGCCAAGCTGACGTGGGACGACTACATCGAGCAAGGCCCGATCAAGGCGATGGAGGTGGTGCGCGAGATCAGCGGCCAGAACGATCTCAACGTGCTCGGCTTCTGCGTCGGCGGCACGATCATCGCCAACGCGCTGGCGGTGCTGGCCGCGCGCGGCGAGCGCCCGGCGCATTCGCTGACCTTGCTGACCACGCTGCTCGACTTCAGCGAGACCGGCGTGCTCGACGTGTTCGTCGACGAGCCCACCGTGCAGATGCGCGAGGTGACGATCGGCGAGCAGGCACCCGGCGGCCCGCGCTTGCTCAAGGGCAAGGAGCTCGCGACCACGTTCAGCTACCTGCGCCCGAACGACCTGGTGTGGAACTATGTGGTGGGCAACTACCTCAAGGGCGAAGCACCGCCGCCGTTCGACCTGCTGTACTGGAACGGCGACTCGACCAACCTGCCGGGCCCGATGTATTGCTGGTACCTGCGCCACACCTACCTGCAGAACGAGCTGCGCCAGCCCGGCGAGCTCACCGTCTGCGGCGAGAAGATCGACCTCGGCAGCATCGAGCTGCCGACCTACATCTACGGCTCGCGCGAGGACCACATCGTGCCGTGGACCTCGGCCTACATGTCGACCGGCATCCTGAAGGGCAAGCGCCGCTTCGTGCTCGGCGCGTCGGGCCACATCGCCGGCGTGATCAACCCGGCGAGCAAGAACAAGCGCAGCTACTGGGTCAACGAGCAGCTGCCGGCCACAGCGAAGGCGTGGTTCGACGGCGCCAGCGAGAAGCCCGGCAGCTGGTGGAACGACTGGTCGGCCTGGCTCAAGACCCAGGGCGGCCCGATGGTTGCCGCACACAAGTCACCGGGCAATCGCAAGTACAAGGCGATCGAGCCCGCCCCTGGCCGCTATGTCAAGCAAAAGGCATGACGCCGCATTCGTTGTTGCATCGAGCATCTGGAAGGAACTGCCATGGCCTCTGAAATCGTCATCGTTTCCGCTGCCCGCACCGCGGTCGGCAAGTTCGGCGGCACGCTCGCCAAGACCCCGGCTCCCGAGCTCGGCTCCGCCGTCATCAAGGCCTTGCTCGAGCGCTCGGGCGTCGCTGCCGACCAGGTGAGCGAGGTCATCCTCGGCCAGGTGCTGCAGGCCGGCGCCGGCCAGAACCCGGCGCGCCAGGCGGTCATCAAGAGCGGGCTGCCGCAGTCGGTGCCCGCGCTGACCATCAACGCAGTGTGCGGCTCGGGCCTGAAGGCGGTGATGCTGGCCGCGCAGTCGATCCGCGACGGCGACACCGACATCGTGATCGCCGGCGGGCAGGAGAACATGAGCCTGGCGCCGCACGTGCTGCACAACTCGCGCGACGGCCAGCGCATGGGCGACTGGAAGCTGATCGACTCGATGATCACCGACGGCCTGTGGGACGTCTACAACCAGTACCACATGGGCATCACGGCCGAGAACGTGGCCAAGAAGTACGGCATCACGCGCGAGCAGCAGGACGCGCTCGCGCTAGCCTCGCAGCAGAAGGCCGCCGCCGCGCAGGAAGCCGGCCGCTTCAAGGACGAGATCGTGCCGTTCACGATCCCGCAGCGCAAGGGCGATCCGGTCGTCTTCGCCGCCGACGAGTTCATCAACAAGAAGACCAGCGCCGAAGCGCTCGCCGGCCTGCGGCCCGCGTTCGACAAGGCCGGCGGCGTCACCGCCGGCAACGCATCGGGTATCAACGACGGCGCGGCCGCTGTGCTGGTGATGAGTGCCAAGCGCGCCGATCAGCTCGGCCTGCAGCCGCTGGCGCGCGTCGCGAGCTATGCGACGGTGGCGCTCGACCCGGCCTACATGGGCATGGGCCCGGTGCCGGCGTCGACGCGGGCGCTGCAGCGTGCCGGCTGGAAGCCCGCCGACCTCGACCTGCTCGAGATCAACGAAGCGTTCGCGGCGCAGGCGTGCGCGGTCAACAACGAAATGGGCTGGGATACCAGCAAGGTCAACGTCAACGGCGGTGCGATCGCCATCGGCCACCCGATCGGTGCGTCGGGCTGCCGCATTCTGGTGACGCTGCTGCACGAGATGCAGCGTCGCGGTGCGAAGAAGGGCATCGCGTCGCTGTGCATCGGCGGTGGCATGGGCGTTGCGTTGACCGTCGAACGCTGACACCCCTAAGCCCTCACACCCGAGGGCCAACCCGCTTGACCGCTCACGCATCACGCATCACGCTGAACACTCAATGGAATCGAAGGAGAGAGCCATGGCACAGAAAGTGGCATACGTCACCGGCGGCATGGGCGGCATCGGCACCGCCATCTGCCATCGCCTGCACAAAGCGGGCTTCAAGGTCATCGCTGGCTGCGGCCCGACGCGCGATTACGCCAAGTGGCTCGACGAGCAGAAGGCGCAGGGCTTCACGTTCTATGCGTCCGTGGGCAACGTCGCCGACTGGGACTCCACCGTGCAGGCGTTCACCAAGGCGATCCAGGAGCACGGCATGATCGACGTGCTGGTCAACAACGCCGGCATCACGCGTGACCGCATGTTCGTCAAGATGACGCGCGAGGACTGGGATGCGGTGATCAGCACCAACCTGACCAGCATGTTCAACGTCACCAAGCAGGTGGTGCCGGGCATGATCGAGAAGGGCTGGGGCCGCATCATCCAGATCTCGTCGGTCAACGGCGAGAAGGGCCAGGCCGGCCAGACCAACTACAGCGCGGCAAAGGCCGGCATGCACGGCTTCACGATGGCGCTCGCGCAAGAAGTAGCGAACAAGGGCGTCACCGTCAACACGGTGAGCCCGGGCTACATCGGCACCGACATGGTCAAGGCGATCAAGCCCGAGATCCTCGAGAAGATCGTCGGCACGATTCCGGTCAAGCGGCTGGGCACACCGGACGAGATCGGTTCGATCGTGACGTGGCTGGCGAGCGACGATTCGGGGTTCACGACCGGCGCCGACTTCTCCTGCAATGGTGGGCTGCACATGGGATAAGCGCCCGCTGCGCGGCGGAGAAAGCCGGCGCAAGCCGGCTTTCTTTTTGTTGCTCAGCGCTTCTGCGTCGAGCTCAGCACGTGGCCGCGGCGCGGCGCCAGCAACGCGATGGCGATCGCGCCGAGGAAGAAGAACGCCTGCAGCTCGAG
>DASTZF010000411.1:0-5029 GCA_035764445.1 Burkholderiaceae bacterium | reverse complement strand
AACACCGGCAACGCCAACGCCGGAACCGGTGACGACGGCCTCGCGCGCGCGCGGCGCAGCTGCGTCGCGTTGGCAGCCCAGCTGGACGTCGAGCCGCAGCAAGTGCTGCCGTTTTCCACCGGCGTGATCATGGAGCCGCTGCCGATCGATCGACTCGAGGCGGGCTTGCCGGCAGCCGTGCGCGCCCTCGATGCCAACGCCTGGCTCGATGCGGCCGAAGGGATCATGACCACCGACACCGTGCCGAAGGCGGCGTCGCGCGCGGTGCGCATCGGTGGCCGCGACGTGCACGTGACGGGCATCGCGAAGGGCGCCGGCATGATCCGCCCCGACATGGCCACGATGCTCGGTTTCGTCGCCACCGACGCGGTGATCGCGCCGGCGGCGCTGAGCCAGCTGGTGGCGGCCGCCGCCGATGCCAGCTTCAACCGCATCACCGTCGACGGCGACACGTCGACCAACGATTCGTACATCGTGATGGCCACGCAGCGTGCCGGTCACGCCCGCATCGAGACGCTCGACAGCACCGAGGGTCGGGCGCTGAGCGACGCGGTGCGCGCGGTGTCGATGCAGCTGGCGCAAGCCATCGTGCGTGACGGCGAGGGCGCGACCAAGTTCATCACCGTGCGCGTCGAGGGCGGGCGAGACGCGAGCGAATGCCGTCGCGTCGCCTACGCGATCGCGCACTCGCCGCTGGTGAAGACGGCGTTCTTCGCCAGCGACCCCAACCTCGGCCGCATCCTGGCCGCGGTCGGCTACGCGGGCGTCGCCGACCTCGACCCGGCGCTGATCGATCTGTACCTCGATGACGTGCACGTGGCGCGCCAGGGCGGCCGTCATCCGCAATACGAAGAGGCGCAGGGCCAGCGCGTGATGAAGCAAAGCGAGATCACGGTGCGGGTGCATCTGCACCGCGGAGCGGCGAGCAGCGATATCTGGACCTGTGACCTGTCGCACGACTACGTCAGCATCAACGCCGACTACCGCTCGTAACGGCGCGCGCCGGCGGGCGCCCCTTGCCGCATCACAGCATGCGCTGTTAGCATGGCGCACCCTGAAGCGGGAGCCCGGCACCATGAGCGAGCACTACCCACGTCGACGCGCCGACCGCGGCACGCTGATCGTGCGTGCGTCGGTGGTGGCCTTGGGGCTGGCCGCAGCGGTGGGCCTGCAGCTCAGTGATTCCGAGCCCAGGGGCCCCGCCACCTGGACCGCCGGGCAGCCGATGTCGGTCCTGTGCACGGATGCGAACGGTTCGTTCGCTTTCCAGTAGCACCTTCTCAGTCCAAGCTTCCGATCGAAGCCCCCGCTGAGAAGTCGGCGGGAGCGGCGGCTGTTTCCCGTCCCGCCCGCAGCAGCAACTGCCGTTTGTCTCACAAGGACTTTCGGCACCGCGGAGAAGAAGATGAGTGAGATCGTTGAACCAGTTCCGTCGTGGCGTCAGCGCCTGCAGCTCGGCGCCGATGACCTGCTGCGCGACCCGACGTATCGGCGGTTGTGGACGTCGATCCTGGTCAGTTCGCTGGGTAGCCAGGTGACGATGCTGGCGCTGCCGCTCACGGCGGCGGTGCTGCTGCACGCGACGCCGACGCAGATGGGCCTGCTGACGGCGATGGAGATCGCGCCGTTCGTGCTGTTCTCGCTGCCTTCGGGCGTCTGGCTCGACCGCGTGCGCAAGCTGCCGGTCTACGTGGGCGGCGAAGTGGCGCTCGCGCTCACCGTGGCGAGCGTGCCGCTGGCGTGGCTGCTCGATGTGCTGACGATGCCGTGGCTGTACGTCGTCGCCTTCTTGCTGGGAACCGTGTTCACCAGCGCCGGCAGCGCGTCTCAGATCGTGTTGACGCAGGTGGTTCCGCGTGCGCGGCTCGTCGAGGCGCACGCCAAGAACGCGCTCGCCAGCTCAGGCGCCGAGGTGGTCGGCCCGGGCTTGGCGGGTCTGCTGATCCGCCTGCTGGGGGCGCCGGTGGCGCTGCTGATCGACGGCGTGATGCTGCTGTGGTCGGCCTGGATCCTGCGCGGCATTCGCGTGCAAGAGCGGCGTGAGCCGCGCCCGGATGCGCACTTCTGGCGCGATCTGCGCGCCGGCCTGCGGTTCGTCGCCCGCACCCGGCTGCTGCTGGCGCTGGCCGCAGTGGTCGGATGCTGGCAGCTGTTCCACCAGGCGGCGATGGTGGTCAACATCCTGTTCGCGACGCGCGTGCTTGGCCTGAGTGAACAGCAGATCGGCGGTTGCTTCGTCGCGCTGGGCGCGGGCACGGTGCTGGCCAGCGTGTTCGGCAACCGCCTGAGCCGCCGCATCGGGCCCGGACCCAGCCTGCCGCTGGCGATCGCAGTGTGTGGCGCCGGCTGGCTGCTGCTGGCGCTGGCGCCTGCCAACGCCTGGGGCGTGGCCGCGTTCGCCTTCATGCTGTTCACGTTCGGCATCGGCGCGGTGCTGATCTTCATCAACTTCCTGGCGATGCGGCAGGCGGTGACGCCCGAGCCGCTGCTCGGCCGCATGACCAGCACGATGCGCTGGCTGATCCTGCTGCCCGCGGGTCCGGGCGCATTGATCGGCGGCTGGCTCGGCGAGCACGTGGGCCTGCGCGCGGCGCTTGCATTCGCCGGCGGGGGTGGTCTGGCGCTGGCGGCGGTCGCGCTGTGGCTGTCGACCATCCGCGAGGTACGTGTACTACCAAAGCCCGAAGGCACCCTCGGCGAGTTTGGCAGCGAGGCGACGCTGCACGCGCCGCCCGCGCTGGAGCGCACATGACGGCCGCGCTCGACCCGCTGCTGATCGATTGGCCGCCGCTGCTGCCGAGCGAGCGGGTGCTGCTGCGACCGCCACGCGCCGGCGACGGCGCGGCGCTCAGCGAGGCTGTGACGCAGTCGATCGACGAGCGTGGCGCAGAGGAGCCGCTGCCGTCGGTCGCTGGCGGTGCGCCGCAGCGCCCGCGGCCGATCAAGGCCGCGCCGCCGAGCGCGGCGAAAACGCGTCGACCGCATCGGTGACGATGCCGTCGACGCCGCCGTCGATCAACTGGCGCGCGCGCGCCGCATCGTTGACCGTGTAGACCAGCGCCCGCCGACCGGCCGCGTGGGTCTGCGCCAGCAGCGCGTCGTCCATCAAGCGGTGATCGGTGATGATCGCCACGCAATCGAGGGACGCTGCCATCTCCATGCAGCCCGGCCACAGCGTGTCGAGCAGCAACGCGCGCGGCCACTCGGGCGCGCTGTCGCGTGCCCCCATCAGCGCTTGCGGCTTGAACGAACTCACCAGCAGCGGCGCGCCGCGCCACAGCCGGCGCGCCGCGTGGCCGACGGCACGGCCCGTTTCGAGATCGGTGCCGGGGCTCGGCTTGATCTCGAGATCCAGCGCCAGCGCGTTGCCGGTGCAAAAAGCGGCAATCGATTCGAAGCTGGCGATCGGCTCGCCGGCATAGGCCGCGCTGTGCCAACTACCGGCGTCGAGCCGCGACAGCTCCGACCACGGCTTGTCGCCCGCGACCCCCGTGCCGTTGCTGGTGCGTTCGAGCGTGTCGTCGTGCAGCAGGAACGGCACGCCGTCGGCGCTGAGCTTGACGTCGCACTCGAACGCGGTGTGACCGTGTGCGGCACCGACCCGGAAAGCGGCCAGCGTGTTCTCCGGCGCCAGCTTGCCGGCACCGCGGTGCGCGATCCACAGTGGGAAAGGCCACGCGGCCATGGTTACAGCCGGTGCTGCGTCGCGGCGTCGAACCAGTGCAGGTGCTCGCCCGGCGCATGCAGCGAGACGACATCGCCGATCTTCGGTGCCGGCAATGTCGAGTCCTGCCGCACGGTGAACGGCAGCGTGCCGACGCGACCGTGCACGAGGCGCTCGGCGCCGAGCATCTCGATCATCTCGACCTGCAGCGGCCAGCCGGCGCCGTTGCGCAGCTCGGTGTGCTCGGGCCGCAGCCCCAGCATTGCGTCGCCGGTACGCGGTGCGGCGCTCGGCAGCGGCAGCGTGGCGCCGTCGACGGTGAACGTCGTGCCGTCGGCGCGGCCGCGCAGCAGGTTCATCGGCGGCGACCCGATGAAGCCGGCGACGAACGTGGTGGCCGGCCGCGCGTACACCTCTTCGGGTGAGCCGATCTGCTCCATGTGGCCGGCGTTCATCACGATCAGCCGCTGGCCGAGCGTCATCGCCTCGACTTGGTCGTGGGTGACGAACAGCGAGGTCACGCGCAACTCGCGGTGCAGTTTCTGGATCTCCAGGCGCGTCTGCGCGCGCAGCTTGGCATCGAGGTTGGACAGCGGCTCGTCAAACAGGAACACCTGAGGCTGGCGCACGATCGCACGGCCCATCGCGACGCGTTGGCGCTGACCGCCCGACAGCTCGCGCGGCTTGCGCGCCAGGAACGGTCCCAACTGCAGCACCGCGGCTGCTTTGTCGACGCGCTTTCTGATCTCGTCGGCACCGACCTTGGCGATCTTCAGTCCGTAGGCCATGTTGTCGAACACCGTCATGTGCGGGTACAGCGCGTAGTTCTGGAACACCATCGCGATGTCGCGTTCGGCGGGCTCGACGTCGTTCACCACGCGACCGGCGATCGCGATCTGGCCGTCGGTGATCTCTTCGAGACCGGCCACCATGCGCAGCAGGGTACTCTTGCCGCAGCCCGACGGTCCGACGATGACGATGAACTCGCCGTCGGCGATTTCGGCGTTGACGCCGTGGATCACCTGGTTTGCCTTGGCGCCCACGCCATAGCGCTTGACCACATTGCGGATCGAAATGGCGCCCATCGTCTCCCTCGGGTGGCTCTACTTCTCGCTGTCGACCAGGCCTTTGACGAACCACTTCTGCATCAGCAGCACGACGGCCGCCGGCGGCAGCATCGCCAGGATCGCAGTGGCCATGATCACGTTCCACTCGTTGGCTGCGTCGCCGCCAGCGAACATGCGCTTGATGCCCATCACCACGGGATACCGGCTCTCGTCGGTCGTCACCAGCAGCGGCCACAGGTACTGGTTCCAGCCGTAGATGAACTGGATGACGAACAGCGCCGCGACGCTGGTCATCGAC
>DASTZF010000410.1:0-6828 GCA_035764445.1 Burkholderiaceae bacterium | reverse complement strand
TCGATGTTCGAGCCGATCCACGGCTCGGCCTTCGACATCATGGGCAAGGGCCTCGCCAATCCGATCGGCACCTTCTGGTCGGTGGTGATGCTGCTGGAGCATCTCGGTGAGTTCGACGCGGCCCGGCGCGTGATGGCGGCGATCGAGCAGGTCTCCGCCACGCCGGCGCTGCACACGCGTGACCTCGGCGGCAAGGCGACCACGGCCCAGGTCACGCAGGCCGTGTGCGAGTTGCTCGCCGCGAGCTCGCGGCGCAAGGCGGCCTGACGTCGCCAACCCGGCCGATCGGGGATCGGCAGGGCCTTTCTTCAACGCACCGAGGGCAGGCGCCAGCAGCTGGTCCTCGTCAACGCGGCAAGCAGGAGCCGCAGGACGAGCCGCGTCCAACGGACACCGAGATCCACGAAATGAAGGAGTGCTCGGCCGTGTCGGCGCGCCTGGTATCGACCTCACCGAAGTGAAACCGGAGAGTAGGATGAATTGCACCCACACCGTCAGCCGCCCTCGCACGATCCAGGCCATCGCGCTGGCGATCGCGATGACCGCAGGGAGTGCCATGGCGCAAACCTGGCCGAGCAAGCCGATCAGTCTGATCGTGCCGTTCCCTGCCGGCGGCACGACCGACGTGCTGGCCCGCGCGCTGGCCGAGAAGCTGACTCAGAGCCTCGGTCAGACCGTCATCGTCGAAAGCAAGCCCGGCGCCGGCGCGACGTTGGGCGCCGACTACGTCGCGAAGGCCAAGCCCGACGGCTACACGCTGCTGATCGGAGCGGTCCACCACACGATCGCGTCGAGCGTCTACAAGAAGCTGCCCTACGACTTTCAGAAGGACCTGGCGCCGATCACCACGATCGCGCTGGTGCCGAACGTGCTGGTCGTCAACTCGAATACGCCAGCGAAGAACGTGGCCGAGCTGGTCACGATGCTCAAGGCCAAGCCCTGGCACTACAACTACGGCTCCAACGGCAACGGCACCGCGCAGCATCTGATCGGCACGCAGTTCGAGAACCTGACCGGGACCGACATCGTCCACATCCCGTACAAGGGCAGCGGGCCACTGGCCACCGACCTGCTGGGTGGTCAGGTCACGATGTCCTTCGACACCGTGACGCCGGTGCTGCAGCACATCAAGAGCGGCAAGCTGCGGGCGCTGGCCGTCACCACCGCCAGGCGCTCGTCCGCGCTGCCGGACGTGCCGACGCTCGACGAAGCCGGCCTGAAGGGCTTCAACATCGGCACCTGGTTCGGCGTGCTTGCTCCCGCCGGCACGCCGAAGGACATGCTGGCTCGGCTCAACACCGAGCTGGTCAAGGTGATCCAGTCGGCAGAGTTTCGCAAGCGCATGGACGAGATCGGCGCCGAGCCGATCGGCAACAGCGCCGACCAGATGGCTCAGCAGATCAAGGGCGAGACCGAGAAGTTCGCCAAGCTGGTCAAGGATGCCAAGGTGACGCTCGAATAGCGAGCACCACGGGCAAGCGCGCGGTCAATCGCCTTTCGCTTCGCGCGCATGAAGGCTGACGTAGGGCGCCACAGTTTCTGCTCTGGCACGGCGAGCTCCGACAACCACTTGGGGAGGCGTGCTCCACAGCACAACGTCGGCCAGCGACCTCGTTGATGCGACTGGTGCCTACGCAGGCGACACAGTTTCTGCGCTGGCATCGAGCGACAGGTCACCCCCGGCTAAGCAGCCGGCCGCAACGACCAACCTGCAAGCCGATGTCGGCCAGTTGCTGACGAACGTTCTCTTTCCCGAAACCGGTCGGTCATCTTCGGTGATCGCCCTATGCGGACACCTGCGAGCGGCAAGACCGGCCTTCCGAGAACTGGAGGAGCAGCCGGCGAGAGGGGCGGCATTTGCCAGCGGCCGCTTCTGTGGCGGCGTAGCCCGCAAAGATCGGGTATGCGGCACCGGAAGCTCGCCGGCTCTCACGCTCGCATGATGATGTCGAATGTCGCCGCGTTGGCGCCGCTCTCCACCGGGGCGAGCTTCACCGTCAAGGCCTCGGGTCTGCGCACACTCTGGAGGAACCGATCCTGCGCGTTGTAAGGATCTCCCTCGAAGTACATCTGTGTGACCAGTCGGTCCGCCTTGCTTTGAACCTGGAAGTGGATGTGGGCGGGACGCGTGCTTGTTGGGCCGGTGGGGTAGGGCGCCGGTCTGACGGTCTTGAAGTGGTAGCGACCGTTGGCGTCGGTGATCGCGACACCGAAACCCTCGAAGTCCGGATCCAGCGGTGCCGGGTTCGTGTCGCCAGGATGCGCGTAGCGGCCGGCGGCGTTGGCTTGCCAGATCTCGATGCGGGCCCCTGCGATAGGCTCGCCCGATGTCGTTATGACCTGCCCGCTCAGAAGGAGCACGGGCCCCATGGCACTGCGAACATGTCCGGCAATCCGCGTCAGGTCGCCCGACATGTCGGGGGCCTTACCCACTGGGTAGAAGGGTCCGAGGATCTGATCGGGCGTCAGGCGTCGCGTCGTCTCTGCGCGGACGGGATCAGCGCCGAAACCAAGTGCGCTCCAGGCAGAGGCAAGGGCTGGAAGACTGCGGCGCCTGACCAAAAACTGACCGATGTCCATGAAGACCTCCTTGTCTTGGATACCCGGCAGGAGGCTGCAAAGCTAGTCTTCAGTTCCTTGGAAATCCGGAAAGAAGCTTGAAAGATTGCCGCGAATGCTCTGATACCAGGGCACTTGCACTTGCCGCTGATCGGTGACCACGACGCGACCGGCCACGCCATGATGCGCTTCGATCGCTTCACCCTTGACACCACGCGCGGGTGCCTGCTTGACGCCGGCCAACAGGTCGCACTGAGGCCGAAGACCTACCTGGTCTTGCACTACTTGCTGAGCAACCCGGGTCGGCTGCTGTCGCGACGTGAGATCGTTGATGCAGTCTGGCCCGACGTGATCGTCACTGACGATTCACTGGCCCATTGCATCAGCGAAATCCGCAGCGCGATCGGTGATGGCCAGCACCGCGTCATCAAGACCATCCACAAGCGGGGTTACCTGTTCGCAACGCGCGTTTTGCTCGACGACGGCGCGCAGGCCACTTCCGAGGCGAAGCGACCACCGAAGGCAGCTTCGCGATTGCCGGCGTGGCCCGCGCTCCGTCCAGCTGTCATCGCTGGTGCGGCCGTGGCACTGCTCTTCGCGCTCGTGCGTGGCGACCGTCCGTTGAAGGAAGAAGCGTCCGGCTCCAACTCTGCTGCCTCGATCGCCGTGCTGCCGTTCGCGAGCGTCGCCCGCGGTGGTCCTGGCGATGGCTTGAACGACGGGATCGCGGAGGATCTGATTGCCAGCTTGTCGAGGTTCTCCGGTCTGTTTGTCATCGCGCGCGGATCGTCCTTCAGATATCGGCCACCTGGAGTCGACGAACGGCGGGTCGGTCGTGAGCTCGGAGTGCAGTACGTGGTCGAAGGGAGCATCTCCCACGATGTCGACCGACTGAGCATCACCGCCGCCTTGGTGGATGCGCGTACGGGCGTGCAGTTGTGGACGCAGGCGTATCAGAGCGAGGCCTCGGGTCTTCCAGCCGCGCAGGTTGAATTGGCGCAGCGGATCGCCACCACGCTCGTAGCCAACGTGTCGCAGGCCGAGATCAGCCGCGTCCTGCACCGGCCGATGCGGGCGCCGGTTGCGTACGATCTCTACCTGAAGGCCAAGACGGAGCTCCGGCAGGTCAACGAGGGAACGCGCGACGCGCGGTTGAACCATCTGGTCGAAGCACGCAGGCTGCTGCGCGAGTCGCTCGCTGTCGACGCCAACTACGAGCCCGCCATGACTGCGTTGTCACAGGCTTACGTGTTCGGCTGGTGCGAGCGCATCTCTGAAGAATTCCATCAGCCATCGGTACTCGCGCAGGCCTTGCGTACTGCTCAGCAGGCTGTGGTCGCCAACCATCGTTCAGCGGAGGCACACAGCCAATTGTCGTGGGTCTTGCACTTGGCAGGCCGCCACGATGAGGCCATGGCGGAGTTCCGGCAAGCGCTTGGGCAGAACCCCAACCTTGCGGACGGCCGTCTCGGGCTCATGCTCGCCGTTGACGGGCATGCGCAGGAGGCTGTCGATTTCATAAAGCGGGTGATGCGCCTCGATCCTTACCACGACCCAGCGTATTTCGTCTTCCTGGCGATCGCATATTTCGTGCTTCACGACGACGAAAACTCTCTCGCCATGCAGCGGCTTGCTCAGGCACGAGTACCAGAGAACTTCTGGGGGGCGGACGCATGGCGTGCCGCCGCGGCGGCACGGGCCGGCGAAAGGGACCTGGCCAAGGACGCGGTGGCCCACGTTCTCCAGAGAAACCCCCAGTTCCGTGTTGCCCGATTCGTCGAGCGCGAACTTGCCAATCGAGCAGACCAGCAGCAGCTTGCGCTTGCTCTGTACACTGCTGGCCTGCCATAGAAGTTCGCCGTCCATTGAGGGGCAGCCGGCTTCAACGATGACGGCTTGGAGCCGCGACTTGCCTTTTCGGGAACGGCGGCTTCCCAAGGCCATGACAGGCGGCAACGGGTCGTAGGCCGACTGCCGCGGTCCGCCAGCGAAGGGCAGTTCACCGAACCTCAGCAGCCCACCCGCAGCGGAGCATGCTCCCCGGCCCGACGCGCAGCAGCCTGCTTGCGCTCACCCCCTGAGGGAGGCCAGCCGCAACAACCAGCGCCCGCCAGTCGCAGAACTGTGGCGCGAGCCGCAATTACTCTGGCGCACTACGGCTGATCGCGGCGATCACCTGTGCGAGCCCCTGCTTGCGCGCTTCGTGCCCCGGGCGATTCTTGTGATAGTCGGCCAAGATTCCGTACAGCTGCACGAATACCGAGGGCGGGATGTCGCAGCGCAACTCGGTAGCAGGACCCGCCAGCTTGATCTCGCCGCAGCCGTAGCAGATCAGCGCGCGCCACACCATGCCGTCGGGGCACCACTCCACCGCATAGTCGGGGTGGAAGCCTCCACAGGCCTTTTCGCCCCCGAACGGCGAGTACGTCTCGGGATCGCAGAGCACATGCGACAGGCGCTGCCGATCTTCGGACGACATCGACAGCGTGTCCCGATAGAACGGGAAGCCGCTCAGCTTCACGAACGCCTTGGCTCGCATCTCGGTGGCAAGCAGTTCCGATTCCCAGTGTTGGTGCGGCAGGCCTTCCAACAGAACGAAATCCCTGACCTGGCGCACTGCCGCGCAGAACCGAGTCACGGCACTCATGTCGGCGAATTCGGCGTTCATGCGCAAGGCGGCAAGAAGGAAGGCATTGTGAGGCCCAGGGCCCGTGTGGTCTCGGCTCGATGACCCGTCGAACCTCGTTGGCTGCTCCACCGACGGATCGCCGGCCGCCTCTGCGCCGTCTCGCATTGCGGACACCCCTAACTGGGAGCGACCGCATGCGGCTGCTTGTCCAGCCGCAACGTAGTTGCTCGTGGAACGCGATATCCCGCCACCGCGACTCGAGGAGGCTCGCCATGACGACCACGATCACCACCAACTCGGCATCGACCAGCGGCATTGCATCGATGCCGCACGACGACACGCTCGACGCAGCCGCCAACGCGCCCGAGCACGCCGGACCCGCGACCACCGACGGCGCACACCCGCTCGCGAAATTCGGCCCCAACGACCTGCACCAGCTCGTGCAGCCGTATGTCGGCCTCGCATTGGGGCGCGACGGCGACGCGCCGCTGCTGGCCTTCCGCGCACCGACGGATTCCGCTCCCGGCGCGCAGGGCCCGTCCGGCGGACCAACCCCGCTGCACGACGACCAGGTTCCCGGTGCGACGAGGACCCAGGAGACGCCTGCGCCCAAGCCCGCCGTGCCCAGCGCGCCGATGGATGTGCGGCAGGTCGAGGTGCTGAACCGCACCGTGCAGGCGTACAACGTGGCCAGGAGCCCGGTCGATGCCAGCGACCTGCGCGACGCGCAGCGTCACTTCCAGGCTGCCACCGACGCTCTGAAGGCCGGCGACTACAAGAAGGCCGAGCAGGAGCTGCGCCAGCTGGGGTTCCCGCTGCCACCTCCAGGCAGCCGCCTGTCACAGGAAGGCTCGATCACCGCAATCCTGCTCGGCGTGCCGGTGCATGCGCGCAAAGGCGGCGGCTGGCAGATGGACCCGGTGAAGTGGAGCGCGCACGGCAACCAGGCGCTGAACGACGTCAACGGCTACACCGCCAACGCGATCATGATCAACCGCATGGCGTCGGCTCCGGGCGGCGTCTCCAATCCGCCCACCGAAGCGCAAGTCACCGGCTACATGCGCGACCTCGGCCACCCGAGCCGCGGCAAGCCGCCGACCGCGCAAGACATGATGCAGGCCGCCAGCGAGATCACGGGCGGCATGATCATGCACTACAGCTCAGCCGGCCATCGCGACCCCGTCTACGGCGACAACCCCAGCCCGCACGTGTTCTACAAGGATCCTCAGGGCCAGATCCACGAGTTCCCGTCGATGGCCGACGCGCAGAAGGCCGCGCGCGCCGGCCAGCCGCCGATCGACAGCAGTCGCACGATCACGACGCTGCACGCGCGCTCACCCGACGAGTGGCGCGACATCCAATCGCAGGGGACGCGCGCCGGCCGCTACATCGGCGACTGCGAGAGCAAGGTCTACCTGCAGACGCGGCTGCTCAGCGAGGCGGGCTTCAAGTCGCTCGGCAGCGTCGACGTTCAGCACGGCACCAGCGGCCACATGTTCGGCGTGTTCAAGGCACCGGACGGCACGGTATGGGTGACCTCGAACGAGGAGTTCCGCCAGGTGCGACCCAGCGACGCGAAGAAAGGGGTGACCCAGGCCGACCTCGACGACACGCTGAAGCAGATGACGGCCGAGCTCTAT
>DASTZF010000409.1:0-3827 GCA_035764445.1 Burkholderiaceae bacterium | reverse complement strand
TGGCGGAGACGGTGGGATTCGAACCCACGATGCAGGTTTTGCCCGCATACTCCCTTAGCAGGGGAGCACCTTCGGCCACTCGGTCACGTCTCCTATGGGCCAGGTGGGGCGGATTCTAGCCCCTGATGCGGAAATGCAGGGCCTAGGCCGCTTGCGGCTGCTCCAGCTCGAATGCCTTGTGCAGCGCGCGCACGGCGAGCTCCATGTACTTCTCGTCGATCACCACCGACGTCTTGATCTCGCTGGTGGTGATCATCTGGATGTTGATGCCCTCGTCGGCCAGCGTGCGGAACATCTTGGCCGCCACCCCGACGTGGCTCTTCATGCCGATGCCGACGATCGACACCTTGCAGATGCGCGCGTCGCCGCTCACCTCGCCGGCGCCGAGCGCCGGGCCGACCTTGCTCTTCAGCAGATCGATCGCACGCGCATAGTCGTTGCGGTGCACGGTGAACGAGAAGTCGGTCTTGCCATCGTGGCTCACGTTCTGCACGATGACGTCGACGTCGATGTTGGCGTCGGCCACGGCGCTGAGGATCTGGTATGCGATGCCCGGCTTGTCCGGCACGCGCATGATCGTGACCTTGGCCTCGTCGCGGTTGAACGCGATGCCGGACACAATGGCTTGTTCCATCTTCAGATCTTCCTCGAACGTGATCAGCGTGCCCGATGCGGCCTCCTCGGCGATCGGGATGTCCCACGGCGTGAAGCTCGACAGCACACGCAGCGGCACATGGTACTTGCCGGCGAACTCGACCGAGCGGATCTGCAGCACTTTGCTGCCGAGGCTCGCCATCTCGAGCATCTCTTCGAAGCTGATGACCGGGAGCCGCCGCGCCTCGGGCACCACGCGCGGATCGGTTGTGTAGACACCGTCGACGTCGGTGTAGATCAGGCACTCGGCGGCCTTCATCGCCGCGGCCACCGCCACCGCCGAGGTGTCCGAGCCGCCGCGACCGAGCGTGGTGATGTGGCCGTCGCCGTCGATGCCCTGGAACCCGGTGATGATCACCACCTTGCCTTGGCCCAAGTCGGCGCGCACGCGTGCGTCGTCGATGTGTTCGATGCGCGCCTTGGTGTAGGCGCTGTCGGTGCGGATCGGCACCTGCCAGCCGGTGTAGCTCACGGCATCGAGCCCTTCGGCCTGCAGCGCCAGCGACAGCAGCCCCACCGACACCTGCTCGCCGGTGGCCGCGATCATGTCGAGTTCGCGCATCGCCTCGACAGTCAGCTTCTCGGGCGATACGTCCTTGGCCAGCGCCAGCAGGCGGTTCGTCTCGCCGCTCATCGCCGACGGCACCACCACCAGCTGGTGACCCGCGTGCACCCACTTGGCGACCCGCTTGGCCACGTTGCGGATGCGCTCGGTCGAGCCCATCGAGGTGCCGCCGTACTTGTGGACGATCAATGCCATGGCTGTGTTGCTGGCGGCGCCGCGCGCATATCTGCGCGGTGCGCTGGCGGCCGAGGCCGCGGGTCAAAGAGCCGGCGATTTTAGCGTCTGGGGTGCGACCGTCCGCCCTTCGTCCGACCGCTGCGCAGGCAGCCAGTGCAGGGCCAGGGTGACTCGGCGCTCGCCCGCGTGCGCGCGCACTCGCGCGTCGAGACCGAGGCCGGGCACGAAGAGCAGCTGGCGATCGGCATACACCAGCGGCCCGGCGCGCTGCGACACCGGGATGCCAGCAGCCTGGTACTGCTTCTTCAGGCTGCGTGCCGTGCTGCGCGGCCCGGCCTGCCACCGCTCGCCGCCGCGGCGGGCTACCAGTCGACAGGCCTTCAGCAGCGATGCTGGCACACCGCCGTCGGCGACGCGCTTGACCTCGAGCGTGCCGTGCCAGTGCGGCAGCGCATGAAGGCCAGGCCGCGACAGGTCAAGCGTCTCCTCGGGTGGTGGCTCAGCCCGCGGCCGTTCGGTCGGGACCAGCGTCAGGCGGCCGCGGTACAGCACGAGCTGTCGGTCGCCGTCGACCGGCCAGCGCGCCGCGGTGGCTGCGGGCAGTTGCACCATCAGGCGCTCGATCAGCGCCTCGGCTGCGCCACGGCCGAGGCCTGCATGCAGCCACGCGCGCAACGCATTGATGCGCCGCGCCTCGCTGAGCGCGCGCCAGTTCGGCACGTGCAGGCATCGCGCATCGTCGACGATTGCTGCCAGGTCCGACGCCGCCACCTCGGCAAGCAGCGCCTGCGCTTCCTGCGCACGGTGCGCCACCGCGGCGAGCGTCGTCTCGGCGTCGGCGAACGCCTGCGTCAGGCCTGCCCACGCTTGCTTGCGCAGCCGGCTGCGCGCGAACCGCTCGTCGGTGTTCGACGCATCGTCGACGAAGCGCAGCTGGTGCTGGCGCACGTAGGCATCGATCGCCTCGCGCCGCATCCGGAGCCACGGCCGCAGCCACCACAGGCCGTCGCGCTGTGTCGCGCGCGGCATCGCCGCCAGCCCGGCGGGGCCGGCACCACGCAGCGCCTGCAGCAGCACCGTCTCGGCCTGGTCACGCCGATGGTGCGCCAGCAGGATCGCGCCGACGCCCTCGTCTCGCGCCATGCGTGCGAGTGCGTCGCGGCGCTCGCGCCGCGCCCAGGCCTCGACGCTCTCGCCCTTCGCCGGCTTGCCCTGCAATCGAGCGGACACCAACCGCACCGGCAGACCCGCCTGGCGCCAGCGGCCGACCTGCCGCTGTGCAAAGTCGAGCCATGCATCGGCCTCGCGCATCAACCCGTGGTGCACGTGCAGCGCCACCACCTCCATGCCCAGCGGGCTCGCCAGCCGTGCGGTGACGTGCAGCAAGGCGGTGGAGTCGCGTCCACCGCTGTAGGCCACGGCGATGCGCAAGGGCGCGGCCGCCACCGCGGCGCCACGCAGCACGGCGCGTGGGCGCTCAGCGCTCCTTGGTGTCGGTGAAGCGGCCGTAGGCCATCAGCCGCTCATAGCGGCGTTTCAGCAGCGCCTTGGTGTCGAGGTCGGCCACCTGGCGCAGCGCATCGGCCAGCCCACGCTTGAGTTGCGCGCTCATGTGCTTGGGGTCGCGGTGCGCGCCGCCGACCGGCTCGTTGACGATCTTGTCGATGATGCCCAGCGCCTTCAAACGGTGCGCCGTGATGCCCAGCGCCTCGGCAGCGTCGGCCGCGCGCTCGGCGCTCTTCCACAGGATCGACGCGCAACCCTCGGGCGAGATGACCGAGTAGATCGAGAACTGCAGCATCAGCACCTGGTCGGCGACGCTGATGGCCAACGCCCCGCCCGAGCCACCCTCGCCGATGATGGTGGTGACGATCGGCGCCTGCAGCTGGCTCATCTCGTAGATGTTGCGGCCGATCGCCTCGGACTGACCGCGCTCCTCGGCGCCGATGCCGGGGTATGCGCCCGGGGTGTCGACGAAGGTGAAGACGGGCAGGCCGAACTTCTCGGCCGTCTTCATCAGGCGCAGCGCCTTGCGGTAGCCCTCGGGCCTGGGCATGCCGAAATTGCGCAGCCCGCGCTCCTTGGTGTCGCGGCCCTTCTGGTGGCCGATCAGCATGCACGGCTGGCCGTTGAAGCGCGCCATGCCGCCGACGATCGATGCATCGTCGGCGAATGCGCGGTCGCCGTGCAGCTCGACGAAGTCGGTGAAGATCTCGTTGGCATAGTCCAGCGTGTAGGGCCGCTGCGGATGGCGCGCGATCTGCGTCACCTGCCACGGCGTGAGGCTGGCGTAGATTTCCTTCGTGAGCTGCAGGCTCTTCTTGCTCAGGCGGTCGATCTCGTCGGAGATGTCGACGGCCGACTCGGTCTGGACGTAGCGCAGCTCTTCGATCTTCGTTTCCAGCTCGGCGACCGGCTGCTCGAACTCCAG
>DASTZF010000408.1:0-9479 GCA_035764445.1 Burkholderiaceae bacterium | reverse complement strand
GGATGCGCGAAGCGCGCGCGGCGACGACCTCGGGGTTGTCGTCCTTGACCGCGGTGGACATGACCACCGCCTCGGCACCGGCGATCTGGCTGGCGTCGTGGCCGACGAACACACGCAGGCCCAGTTCGCGCAAGCGGCTCGTCGTCGCGCTCGAGGCCTGATCGGACCCCGACACCGTGTAGCCGAGGTTGTGCAGGATCTCGGCGATGCCGCTCATGCCGGCGCCGCCGACGCCGATGAAGTGAATGTGCTTGACCGCGTGTTTCATGCGCGGTCCCCGCAGGCAGCGAGCCACCTCATCGGCACTCGTCGATGCGCGATGAAGTGAGGCATGGGCTTGACCGCGTGCGTCATGTCGCGGGTACCAGACGGTCGAGCTGATCGGCCACTCGCGCCGCCGCATGCGGTCTGGCGAGCGCGCGGGCGCGCTCGGCCATCGCACGCAGGCTGTCGCGGTCGAGACCCGACAGCAGATTGGCCAGCGACTCGACGCTGAGCTCGGCCTGCGGCAGGTGACGCGCCGCACCGTGCAGGGCCATGTAGACCGCGTTGTCGCGCTGGTGCGCGGTGGTGCTGACGATCAGCGGCACCAGCACGCTCGCCACGCCCGCGGCGCACAGCTCGCTGACGGTGATCGCACCGGCGCGACAGAGGATCACGTCGCAGTTGGCGAGCCGCGCCGGCATGTCGTCGATGAACGGCACCACCTCGGCCTGCACGCGCAACGTGGCATAGATGGCACGCACCGACTCGAGGTGCAGAACGCCGCTTTGATGGACCACGCGCGGCCGCCGCTCCACCGGCATGCGCGCGAGCGCGGCGGGCACCGTCTCGTTGAGCACCCTGGCGCCCAGGCTGCCACCGACCACGAGCAGTGACAACGGGCCGTCGCGGTCGCGAAAGCGCTCGGCCGGCGCCGGCACCGCCTCGATCTCGGCGCGCACCGGGTTGCCTGTGACCACGGCATGGCGGGTCTTGCCGACTGCCGGTCCATCGAAGCCGAACGCCACCGCGTCGGCCACCGGCAGCAGCGAGCGCGTCGACAGCAGCAGCGATGCGTCGGCGTTCACCAGCACCAGCGGCTTGCCGAGCAGCGACGCCATCATGCCGCCGGGAAAGCAGACATAGCCGCCCATGCCGAGCACCGCGCTCGCGCCGCGCGCGCGCAGGATGCGCACGCAGTCCCAGAAGGCCTTCAGCATGCGAACGCCGCCGGTCATCGCTCCGAGCACGCCCTTGCCGCGCAGGCCGGCGAAGCCGATCGCGTCGAGCGCGATGCCGGTCGGCGGCACCAGGCGGTTCTCCATGCCGTTGCGGGTGCCGAGCCAGCTGACGCTCCAGCCGCGGCGCTGCGCTTCGCGCGCGACCGCGATGCCGGGAAACACGTGACCGCCGGTGCCGGCGGCCATGACCACGAGATGACGCGGCTTCATGCTCGGCCACCTCGCATCAATTGCCTGTTTTGGCTGCGGCACGCGCGCTGCGCGCGCTTCACGTCGCTACGCGACATGAGCCTTCGCCGAAATCGCCACGTCGCGCATTGCACGCGCTCGCGCGCGATCGTGCTGCGCTCTATCGTGCGGCTCATGCGCGGCCTACGCGCATGAGCTGGCGATTTTCAGAATCGACCCTCACCACGATCGCCAGCGCGATCAGATTCATCAACATCGCCGAGCCACCGAAACTCAGCAGCGGCGTCGTCAGGCCCTTGGTCGGCAGCGCGCCGAGGTTGACGCCGATGCTGATGAATGACTGGCCGCCGATCCAGATGCCGATGCCCTGGCACATCAGGCCGGCGAACACGCGGTCGAGCATGATCGCCTGGCGGCCGATCACGAAGATGCGGCGCGTGATCCAGAAGAACGCGACGATCACCGTGGCCACCGCGACGAAGCCGAGTTCCTCGCCGATCACCGCGAGCAGGAAATCGGTGTGCGCCTCGGGCAGGTAGTTCAGCTTCTCGACACTGCCACCCAAGCCCTCGCCGAGCACGCCGCCGCGGCCGAACGCGATCAGCGAGTGCGTCAGCTGGTAGGCCTTGCCCTTGGAGTACTTTTCGTTCCACGGATCGAGCCACGCCCAGATGCGTTCGGCGCGCCAGTCGCTGAAGGCGATCATCGCGACGAACGCGGCCAGCAGCACCGCGCAGATCAGCAGGAACATGCGGCCGTTGACGCCGCCGAGGAACAGGATGCCCACCGCGATGGCCGCGATCACGACGAAGGCCCCCATGTCGGGCTCGGCCAGCAGCAGCAGGCCCACCACGGCGAGCGCCACCGCCATCGGCCACACCGCCTTGAAGAAGTGCTCCTTGACGTCCATCTTGCGAACCATGTAGCTCGCCGCGTACATGGTCATCGCCAGCTTCGCCAGTTCGCTCGGCTGGAAGTTCAGCACGCCGAGCGGGATCCAGCGCCGCGCGCCGTTCTTCATCAAGCCCACGCGCGGCACCAGCACCAGCGCCAGCAACAGCAGCGCGCCGACGAACAGCCACGGCGCCCACTTCTCCCACACCGCCACCGGCACCTGCAGCGCGAGCAGCGCGGCGACCATCGCGATGGCGATCGCCAGCGCATGCCGGACCAGGAAGTGCAGCTCGCTCAGCCGCGCGCCCTTGGGGTTGTCGGGCAACGCGACGCTGGCCGAATAGACCATCACCAGGCCGAGCGCGAGCAACGCCATCACCAGCAGCACCAGCGTCTGGTCGAAGCCGGCGATGCGCGTGGGCGCCGGCGTCACGCGCTCCAGTCCACTGCGCACCGGCAGCGCGCGCTGCTTGGGCGTCGCGCGCCAGCGTGCGAGCATCGCGCGCAGGCCGAAGTGCTGCAACTCAGCTTTCATCGGGCAGCGCTCACGTCTGGATCTCTCCGCGCTCGGCCGCCAGTTCGTGCACCGCCTGCACGAACACCTCGGCGCGATGGCCGTAGTTGCGGAACATGTCGAGGCTCGCGCACGCCGGGCTCAGCAGCACCGCGTCGCCGGGTCGTGCCTGCTCGAAGCACCAGCGCACCGCGGCGGCCAAATCCGCGTGATGCTGCATCGTCACGCCGGTGCGCGCGAGCGCCTGCTCAATCGCACCGGCGTCGCGGCCGATCAGCGCCACCGCGCGTGCGTGGTGGGTCACCGGCTCGGCCAGCGGTGCGAAGTCCTGCCCCTTGCCGTCACCGCCGAGGATCACGATCAGGCGCGACGGCGACTTGTCGGCGCCCAGCCCGACCAGTGCGGCGACCGTCGCCCCGACGTTGGTGCCCTTGCTGTCGTCGAACGCCTCGACGTCGCCGACACCGCCCACCGGCTGCACGCGGTGCGGTTCGCCGCCGTACTCGCGCAGGCCGTGCAGCATCGGTGCCAGCGGGCAGTCGATCGCGGTGGCCAGCGCGAGCGCGGCCAGCGCGTTGGCCGCGTTGTGGCGGCCGCGCAGCCGCAGCGCATCGGCGGGCATCAAACGCTGCAGGTGGATCTCGGCCGGCGCGTCGTCCTTGCGCCGCCTGTGACCTTCGCCTTCGGGCGGTAGCGCGCGCACCAGCCACGCGATGCCGCCTTCGGTGATCAGTCCGTAGTCGCCCGGCGCCGTCGGTACATCGAGGCCAAAGCGCACCACTGCGCGCGGCAACGCCTTGGCCGCGCGCGGCTTGCCTCTGGTGGTGGCCGGCGGCGCCGCCGGTGCCGCGACCATCGCCTCGACCTGCGGGTCGTCGCGATTGATCACCGCCACCGTGCGCGGACCGAAGATGCGTGCCTTCGCCGCCGCATAGGCGACCATGTCGCCGTGCCAGTCGAGATGGTCCTGCGTCAGGTTCAGCACGGCAGCGGCATTGGGTCCGAAACCCTGCACGCCGTCGAGCTGGAAGCTCGACAGCTCGAGCACCCACACCTGCGGCAGCGCGCCGTCGTCGAGCACGCGCATCAGCGTGTCGAGCATCGTCGGACCGATGTTGCCGGCGGCCACCACGCTGCGGCCGGCGCGCTCGACCAGCAGCGCGGTGAGTGCGGTGGTCGTCGTCTTGCCGTTGGTGCCGGTGACCGCCAGCAGCTGCGGCGCATAGTCGCGCTCGGCGCGCAATGCCGCCAGTGCCTGCACGAACAGGTCGAGTTCGCCGGCCACTGGCACGTGGCCGGCACGCGCAGCCTGCAGCGCAGCGACGATGCGCGGGTCGTGCGGACCGAGTCCGGGGCTCTTCAGCAGCACCTGCACGCCGTGCAGCGCGTCGGCGTCGAGCGCGCCGCCGCGCACCTCGGCCGCTGGCACCTGCTCGCGCAGCGCGGCCAGCTGCGGCGGCGACTGACGCGAATCCCACACCGACACCTGCGCGCCGTTGCGGACGCACCAGCGCGCCATCGCCAGGCCCGATTCACCGAGCCCCAACACCAGAACGTGTTGACCGGGCAGCGGCGGCAACGTCGGATCGTTCATCGCCTCACCGCAGCTTCAGGCTGGCCAGGCCGATCAGGCACAGCAGCATCGTGATGATCCAGAAGCGCACGACGACCTGCGTCTCGGTCCAGCCGCTCTTTTCGAAGTGGTGGTGCAGCGGCGCCATCAGCAGGATGCGGCGCCCCTCGCCGTACTTGCGCTTGGTGTACTTGAACCAGCCGACCTGGATCATCACCGACAGCGCCTCGACGACGAAGATGCCGCCCATGATCGCCAGCACGATCTCCTGCCGCGTGATCACTGCGATCGTGCCGAGCGCGCCGCCGAGCGCCAGCGCGCCGACGTCGCCCATGAACACCTGCGCCGGATGGGCGTTGAACCACAGGAATGCCAGGCCTGCGCCGGCCAGCGCCGAGCAGAAGATCAGCAGCTCGCCGGCGCCGGGGATGTGCGGGAACAGCAGGTAGCGCGCATACACCGAGCTGCCGACCACGTAGGCGAACACGCCGAGCGCCGAGCCGACCATCACCACCGGCATGATCGCCAGCCCGTCGAGGCCGTCGGTCAGGTTGACCGCGTTGCTGGCGCCGACGATCACCAGATACGTCAGCACGATGAAGCCGAACACGCCCAGCGGGTAGCTCACCGTCTTGAAGAACGGCAGCATCAGGTCGGCCTTCGGTGGCAGGTCGTTCGAGAAGCCGCTCTGCACCCAGCGCAGGAACAGCTCGACGACGCGCAGGTTGGTGGTCTCCGAGACGCTGAACGCGAGGTACAGCGCCGCGATCAGGCCGATCACCGACTGCCAGAAGTACTTCTCGCCCGACGGCATGCCCTCGGGGTTCTTCTTGACGACCTTGCGCCAGTCGTCGATCCAGCCGATGGTGCCGAAGCCGCCCGTCACCAGCAGCACGATCCAGACGAAGCGGTTGCTCCAGTCGAACCACAGCAGCGTCGAGATGCCGACGCCGATCAGGATCAGCACGCCGCCCATCGTCGGCGTGCCGCGCTTGAGCAGGTGCGACTGCACGCCGTACTCGCGCACCGGCTGACCGATCTTCAGCTCGGCCAGGCGACGGATCACCCACGGTCCGAACGCCAGGCCGATCAGCATCGCGGTCATCGCCGCCATCACGGCACGGAACGTCAGGTACTGCACGACGCGCAGGAAGCCGAAGGCGTCCGGCGACAGGCTCTGCAGCCACTGCGCCAGCGTGATCAGCATGGACGCCCCTGGGTTGGCCGCGGCTCAATGACCATGCCGGGCCTCCTGCGGCACCAGCGCGCGCACCACGCACTCCATGCCCATGAAGCGCGATCCTTTGACGAGTGCGGCCGCACAGCCCGGTGCCTCGCCCAACGCTGCGATCACCTGCAGCGCATCGGCGAAGTGGCGAGCATCAGGCCCGAAGGCGCGCACGGTGTGTTCGCACAACGCACCGGCTGCCCACACGTGCGCGATGCCGCGCTCGCGCGCATAGGCACCGACCTCGGCGTGGAACTCCGGCCCGCGTGCGCCGACCTCGCCCATGTCGCCGAGCACGAGCCAGTGCGGACCGGGCAGGCCGGCGAGCAGATCGATCGCCGCGCGCACCGAGTCGGGGTTGGCGTTGTAGCTGTCGTCGACCAGCGTCACGCGTGCGCCGTTGCGCTGCCATGCCAGCATGCGCGAGCGTCCGCTGACCGGGCGGAATCGGTCGAGGCCCTCGACGATGGCTGCCAGCGGCGCTCCGGCGGCCAACGCCGACGTCGCCGCGGCGAGCGCGTTGTGCACGTTGTGCGCGCCGGCCGCCTGCAGCGCGACCTCGGCATCGCCTGACGGCGTGCGCACGTGCAGCGCCCAGCGATCGCCGGCCCAGGCGGCAGCCGCGGTCACGTCGGCGCCGCCACGAGTGGCGAACGTGAGCTGCCGGCGTGGGCCCGCCTGCGAGCGCCAGATCGCAGCCATCGCGTCGTCGGCCGGGAACACCGCGCTGCCGCTGGCCGGCAGCGCCTCGATCGCGGCGCCGTTCTCGCGCGCCACGGCGTCGACGCTGGCCATGAACTCCTGGTGCTCACGCTGCGCGTTGTTGACCAGCACCACGGTCGGCGCCGCGATGCGCGCCAACAACGCGATCTCGCCTGGATGGTTCATGCCGAGCTCGACCACGGCGGCGCGGTGGCTCGCACGCAACCGCAGCACGGTGAGCGGCACGCCGATGTGGTTGTTGAGGTTGCCCTCGGTGCCCAGCGCCGCGTCGCCGCACCAGGCGCGCAGGACGCTGGCGAGCATCTGGGTCACGGTGGTCTTGCCGTTGCTGCCGGTCACGGCAACCAGTGGCAGTGTCATGCGGCGGCGCCACGCGGCAGCGAGCTGCTGCAGCGCGTGCAGGCTGTCACCCACCAGCAGGCCGGGCAGCGGGCCGTCGGCGAGACCGCGCTCGGCAACCGCGGCCGCGGCACCCGCCGAATACGCCTGGCCGAGAAAGTCGTGGCCGTCGAAGCGGTCGCCGCGCAGCGCGACGAAGAGATCGCCCGCGCGCAGGCTGCGGCTGTCGGTGTGCACGCGCGCCAGCGGGACCGCCCCGTCACCGACCAAGGTCGCACCCGGCACCATCGCCTGAGCCTGCGCAAGCGTCATCATCGACGATGAGGTTTGAGAGCCGCTCATGCCGCCGCCCCCGAGCGGCCGCTGCGCAGCGCAAGCGCCTGCTCCGCCACCGCCACGTCGCTGAACGCGCGTTTGACGCCGGCCACCTCCTGTGTCTCCTCGTGTCCCTTGCCGGCCAGCAGCACCACGTCGCGTTCGTCGGCGCGCTCGACGGCCTCGTGGATCGCAGCTCGGCGATCCTCGATCACGTCGATGCCGCTGCCGTCCGGAACGCCGGCCAGGATCTGCGACAGGATCAGCGCCGGCGCCTCGTCGCGCGGGTTGTCGCTGGTCAGCACCACGTGGTCGGCGCTTTGGTGCGCGATCGCGCCCATCAGCGGGCGCTTGGTGGCGTCGCGGTTGCCGCCGCAGCCGAACACGCACCACAGCCTGCCGCCGCGCGCCTGAGCCAACGGACGCAGCGCGTGCAGCGCCTGCTCGAGCGCGTCGGGCGTGTGCGCGTAGTCGACCACCACGATCGGTACGCCGGACGCGCCGCCGCGCACGCGCTGCATGCGCCCGGGCACCGGCGACAGCGCGGGGATCACGCGCGCGGCCTGCGCCAGCGCAAAGCCCAGCGCGCGCAGCGCACCGATCACCGCCAGCAGGTTGCTCGCGTTGTAGCGGCCGATCAGATGGCAACGCACCGGCAGCGACGCGTCGCCTTCGACCAGGTCGAACGCCAAGCCGTCGCCCTCGTAGCGCAGGTCGCATGCGCGCAGGTGCGCGTCGTCGCGCAACGAGTAGGTCCACAACACCGGTGGCATCGCGGCGGAGGCGAGGTCGTCGGCCAGTGCGGCGCCCTGTTCGTCGTCGATGTTGATCACCGCGGCGCGCAGGCCGGGCCAGCCGAACAGCGTGCGCTTGGCGGCCCAGTAGGTCGGCATGTCGCCGTGGTAGTCGAGGTGGTCGCGCGTGAAGTTGGTGAATTGCGCCACCGCGATGCGCATGCCGGTCAGGCGATGGTCGACCAGCCCGATCGACGACGCTTCCATCGTGCAGGCCGCGAATCCGCGCGTCGCGAAGTCGGCGAGCGTCGCCTGCAGCATCACCGCGTCGGGCGTGGTGAGCCCGGTGGCCTGCAGCGCACCGGGATCGCCGACGCGCGGCGGCTCGCCGACGCCGAGGGTGCCGACCACGCCGCTGCGGCGGCCCAGCGCGCTCAGCGCCTGCGCGGTCCACCAGGCCACCGAGGTCTTGCCGTTGGTGCCGGTGACAGCCACCACGTCGAGCCGTGCGCTGGGCCGGTCGTACCACGCGTCGGCGATCGTGCCGGCGCTCGCCTTCAGCTGCGTCACGCAGGCCACGCGCCGTTCGTCGAACGTGAACGCGCCGACGCCTTCGTCGTCGACCAGGCAGCACGCGGCCCCCGCAGCCAGTGCAGTCGCTACGTGGCGGCGCCCGTCGTCGTGCGCACCGCGCCAGGCGAGGAACGCATCGCCGCTGCGCACGCGGCGGCTGTCGGTCGCCAGTGCGCGCGCGCCGGCTGCGCGCAGCCATTGCACAGTGGCTGCGGCGTCGGGCAGCACAGTCAGCGTCATCAGCGCCCTCCCGCCGCGTCCGGCGCCGCCTGCGCCACTGCCTGCGCGAGGATCTGCCGCCGCACCTCGAGATCGGGCGGCACGTTGAGCAGGCGCAGCGTCTGCTGCACGACCTGGCTGAACACCGGTGCCGCGACGTCGCCGCCGAAGTGGCCGCCGACGCTCGGCTGGTCGACCATCACCGCCACCACCACGCGCGGCTGCGTCATCGGCGCCATGCCGACGAACCATGCGCGGTGCTTGTTGCCGACGTAGTCACCGCCCTCCTGCGCGTGGGCGGTGCCGGTTTTGCCGCCGACGCTGTAGCCCATGGCTTGGGCGCGCGTCGCGGTGCCGCCGGTCTCGGTGGCCATCTGCAGCATCTTGCGCACGTCGCGCGCCACCTGCGGCGACAGCACGCGCACGCCGGCCACCGGCTCCTGCTGGCGCAGCATCGTGATCGGCACGACCTCGCCGTCGCGCGCGAACACGGTGTAGGCACGCGCCATCTGCAGCAGCGATGCGGACAGGCCGTAGCCGAACGCGAGCCGCGACTGGTCCACCGGCTTCCAGTTCTTGTAGTGGCGCAGGCGGCCACTGACCGCGCCCGGGAATTCGATCTGCGGACGCTGCCCGAAGCCGACGTTGCTGTACAGGCTCCACAGCTCGCTGGGCTCCATCTGCATCGCCAGTCTGGCGGCGCCGATGTTGCTCGAGCGCTGGATGATCTCGGCCACTGTCATCGCGTCGCGCGGATGGGTGTCGTGGATCGGCTTGCCGCCGACCGAGAACGACGACGTGTTGATCACGGTGCTCGGTTGCACACGGCGGCTTTCGAGTGCCCACGCAGCGACGAACGGCTTCATCACCGAGCCCGGCTCGAAGACGTCGGTCAGCGCACGGTTGCGTGCCGCCTCGCCGAACTGCTCCTTGTTCAGGCTGCCGCGCTGCGCGG
>DASTZF010000407.1:0-12327 GCA_035764445.1 Burkholderiaceae bacterium | reverse complement strand
TGCGCGGCGCGCCGGCGGGCAATATCGTCAGCCCGTCGATGTTCGTGCGCAGCAGGCAGTCGGACAGCTGGACCGACGTGTCGGACAGCACGTCGAGCAGGCCGAGCGTCGGCGGCAGCCCCAGGCGCGTGAGCACCGAGGGACGCGCGACGTCGGCATCGACGAGCAGGACGGTCTTGTCGAGCTCCATCGCCATGCTGAGGGCCAGGTTGACGGCCACGAAGGTCTTGCCCTCGCCCGGCAGCGAACTGGTGACCATGATCAGGTTGGCGCGCTCCACCGGCGCTGCTGACCTGTCGAAGACGTTCTTCAGCAGCGGCCGCTTGATGACCCGAAACTCGTTCGCGAGCTGCGTCCGCGACCCATCCGGTGTGAGGTATCCCATCGCACCGAGCCGTTTCAGATCGATCGTCACCTGCTTGGCTGCTGGCTCGGCGCCGCCGGCAGGGCTTGCAACACCACCCGGCGAGCGCACTCCCGGAGCACGGCCTCCGCGCGCTGCCGCACCGCCATCTGGGCGCAACTGCGTAGTCGTCGGCACCTCCACGCCGCTGCGGCGCAGTTGTTCCAGGCGACGTGCAGCTTGTTCGATCAGATTCACGATGCGGTCCTAGACACGGCTCAGCATGGCGATCCTGGCCAGCCATGCACCATAGATCAGGAACAACGCACCCAGCGCTGCTCCAAACATCATTGAGTTCCGCTTCGCCCGTCCGATTGCAATGGGGTCGATCAACCTCGACACACTACCCAGCACCGGCCGCTGCGTGACCTGACGCAAAGCCGTCAGGGTGTCGAAGGTCGGAATCAACTGCGATACGATGAACGCCGCGGCGACACCGGCCGCCAGTGCCACGATCAAAGCTGCGACCAGCAGCAAGGTCCGATTCGGGAACACGGGATTCGGACTGACGCGCGGTGGGTCGATGACGCGGAACTGCGCCAGCCGCGTTGCATCGATGTCTTCCGACAGCGCCGCCTTTTCGCGCTTGGCCACCATCGCCTCGTATTGGCGCCGCACGATGTCGTAGTCGCGATTGAGCTGCGCGAGTTCGGCATCGATCTGCGGCACGCGGCTGGCCGCCGCAGTCATCTGCGCGAGGCGCGCCTGCGTCTCGCCCAGGCGAACCCTCATGCTGGCCACGTTGGCCTCGGCCTCGGCCAGCGCCAGCTTCACCCGTTGCATGACCTCGGTGGTGCCCTTGGAGGATTTCGGTGGCTTGCTGGCCGCGGCCTTGCGTTGCGCCTCGATGTCTTGTTGGCGCTGCTCCTCCAGGCGCGCAATCAGGCGGCGGCTGGCGATCACGTCGGGGTGGGCCTCGGTGTAGCGACGCAGCAGTTCGTCGAGCTGACGCCGCTGAGCGTCGAGCCTGGCGTCGTACTCGCTGTTCGACTGGCCCACCGGCGGCGGCTCCTGATCGACCAACGTCATCGACTCGCCGGACAGTTCGTTCTTCAGCGAATCGCGCGCCTGCTCGGCGGCGCGCAGGTCCATCGACTGTTTGGTGACTTCGTCGCGCAACGTCGAAATGCGCGCGAAGTAGTCTCCACCTTGGCCGCCCACCGTACCCAGGTTGCGCAGCTTGAAGTCTTTCAGCCGGCCCTCGGCCTCGGTCAGGCGTGCCTCGTACTGCCGCACCTGTTCCTCGATGAAGCTGCGTGCGCTCTCGACATCGCGCTGCTTGCTGCCGAGGTCTGCCTCCACGAACAGCGCCACCAGATCCTGCACGACGCGGCGCGCGGTCTCAGGCGCGGTGTCGCGATAGGTGAAGGCAAACACGTTGTCGCGGCCGACCGCGGCCACCTTGATGCTGCGCAACAGCGCATCGACGAGCGCGTCGCGATCCGCCTGCGGCGCGCCAGCCGGCAGCAGCTGCGCCTTGTTGATCAGCGTTTCGACGTTCGGCCGCGTGATCAGCGTGCGCCCGAGCATGCCAATCGTCTGGTCGAGATCGGGCTCGACCGCGAGGTCCCGCATCAGCGGACGCAGCACGCTCTTGGTGTCGACGAAGACGCGCGCCTCGGCTTCGAAGCGGTCCGGGATGCGACTCACAACGACGGCACCGACCACTGCGACCGCCCATGCGCCCAGCAGGCCGTACCAACGACGGCGCCACATGCCCCGAAGGGTCCCCAACACCTGTTCGACGATCTGATTCATGGCATCACCAGCGGGCGGGCAGGAGGCGGCTGCGCAATCGTGCGCGGATCGGTTGCACGGGCACTCAGAACCAGCTCTGCGGGATGATCAACACGTCACCCGGGCGCATCTCGACGTTGGCCGAGATGTCACCGCGCTTGATCAAATCACGGAGCCGAACACCGTAGGACTTGCCCTCCTCCTTGGCGCGCACCAGCACGGCGCCGTTGCCGTCGGCAAAATCGGTCAGGCCACCCACCGCGATCATCACGTCGAGCACCGTCATCTTCTGGCGGTACGGAATCGCGGCCGGGCGAGTGGCCTCACCGATCACCCGCACCTGCTCACTCGACGCTCCGGTGAAGGTCGTCACAATCACGGTCACCACCGGGTCCCGTGTGTATTTGCTGAGCGCCTTTTCGATGTCGCGTGCCAGATCGGTGGGATTGCGATCCTGCGCCACCAGATCTTCGACCAGCGGCGTCGAGATGCGGCCGTCGGGGCGCACCGGCACCGTCAGCGACAGCTCGGGGTTGCGCCACACGATGATGTTCAACGTATCGAGGGGACCGATCAGGTATTTCTGGTCCGGCGTCGCTGCCGTCGGCGGAGCTGCGGGGTACTTCATCGAGCTGCAGGCCGACAGCAGCACGATCGCCAGCAGCGTGGCAAGGCTGCCGATCCGGCGCGCGACTGGGATGGGTGCTTGATTTGCCATGGTCTCTCCAATAGTCGGCGGCTCTGCCGCCGTGGCGCCGTGATTGTGTCTCTCGCAATGGACGCGACTCAACGCCCGGGACCCACGGTGCCGAGAAAGCAGCCGCTGGTGTTGCGATCCAACCTCACAGCGCGGACACCCAGCGGCCGCTGCACTCGCGTCCACGAGCATAAGACCTGGTCGCTCGCTTTGGACGCCTTGATCAAGGGGGCGACTTGATTGAGACAGCACCGCATTCCGGCGGTCCGCCATGCAGCCGATGTTTCGTTCAGGCTGCAGCGGCGCCCGACAGCTGCTGACCTGAGCGCTGGCGCTTCGTCGGATTGAAGAGCCAGCCACGCAGATGGTCGGCAACACGCTGAGTCGGCGACCCGTCGTGGACCTCTGCAACCTCATCGTCGGCGCGTCCGCGCTCGAGGATCTCGTGCAGTGCACGCACACACGCGGCAGAGTCGCAACCGATGCGCGCGATCACGCCACCAGGCGCACCCGGCGGCACATCGCCATTGGGATGCAGCACGATGCTCGGAATGTCGAGCAGATCGGCCTCCTCGACGAGCTCCCAATCAGGGCCGGCAATCGTACAGGTCGCGCCGCGCAACAGCCCCAACCGCATCGCGTAGTCGGCGCCTGGAACGAGCACCACGCCGGATCTGCTGAGCAGCGCATCGGCCTTGCTTGCGCGGATGTCGGCGGCGGTGGCTTCGGAGACGATCCACACGACCAGAGTTTCGCGCCCGAGGTCGCGTGCGACGCGCGCGATCTTGGGCAACTCGGCGGCGGCCAGTTCGACACCATCGCTTTGCGCGCTCACCAACGCGTAGCCGCGAAGCGCGCGGCGTAGCTGGTCGCGCGACAAGCCGGCGCCCTTGAGCAGCTCCGATACCGGCGCCATCAACGACGTCACCGGGCGCAAGCCGTCGGCCAGCGGGTTGCCCACGCACACCATGCGGTCGGCGCTGATGCCCTCCTTGTACAGCGTGTAGTGGGCCTTCAACGTCGGCGTGTACAGCACGTCGGACAGCCGATCGATCACCACCGCGTTGGTGTCACCGTTGCGCGATTGCAGTTCACGACGCTGCCCCGCCCCCAGATGGGCCAGCGGCAAGCCGCGCTTGTTGGCCAACAGACTGCACACCAGCACGTCGACGCTGATGCCGAAGGTCACCAGAGCCGACGGCTGCAACTCATCGAACAGCGCATCCAGCCGCGTGGACAGCGCCGCCAGGCGCTGTGCCATCCCGCCCGTACCTGCGCGCAAATGGACCTGCATCGCCAGCGATTCCGACAGACCGGGCGCCAGTGCGCCCGGGTCGGCATCGCCGGGCTCACCGGGCGCCACCAGCACGCACGCCGGCACGCCTTCGGTGGCCGCGAGCACCTTGCTCAGCACGGCCGCCTTGAACGCACCGAGTGCGCTGTCGGCCAGCAGCAGCAAGGGTGACTTCAGCGCCGCGGCATCAACCCCGGCCTTGACCACCCGCACCACCTCGTGTTCGGCCGCTGCGGGAGCTGCCGCGCGCGGTGCAACGGCCACCGCCGCGCTGCCGGGTGCTACCTCTGGTTCGCGCACGGGCGCCACCTCGGCCAGCACGCGCGGGCCGCCGGTCTCGCGAGCCAGGTCACTGGCCGTCGTGCGCACCAAGGCGGCGGTGATCCGGGTCTCGTCGGACAAGAAGGCCGCCAGCAGCAGGCGGTTGCACAGCAGATTGATCCGGCGCGGAATGCCGCCGGTGCACTGATGGATCGCTTCGAACGCGCCGTCCTCGAACGACGGCTGGTCCGACCATCCCACGTGGCGCAGGCGGTGCTCGATGTAGGCCCGGGTCTCCTCGGCGACCAGTGGCCCCAGGTGGCATGACGCGATCACGCGCTGGCGCAGCTGCTCCATCGCCGGCGACTCGAGCTGCTTGCGCAACTCGGGCTGACCGATCAGGAAGCTCTGCAAAAGAGCGTGGTTGCCGAGCTGGAAGTTCGACAGCATGCGCAGCTCTTCGATCGCCTCGCGACCGAGGTTCTGCGCCTCGTCGACGATCAGCAGTGCGCGCCGTCCCTCGGCCGCCACCGCGGTCAGAAATGCCTCCAGGCTGGCCAGCAGCTGCGCTTTCGATCCGCCACTGGAGGCGACGCCGAACGCAGTCAGGATCGCCTGCAGCAGCTCGCCGGATTCCAGTTGCGTGTTCAGCACCTGGGCCGCGGCGACCTCTTCGCTGTTGACGCCTTCGAGCAGCGTGCGCACCAGAGTCGTCTTGCCGGCGCCGATCTCACCGGTAACGACGATGAAGCCTTCGCCCTGGTGAACGCCGAACTTCAGGTACGACAGCGCGTTGCTGTGGCCCCGGCTATCGAAATAGAACGCAGGGTCGGGGTTGAGCTGGAACGGCGGGCTGGTAAAGCCGAACTTCGATTCGTACATGCCAGCTCGGCGCCCTTGATCGATGGTTGCGGTTTGGGTCGGGCGGCCGTCGCGCGCCACACCTGCTTGCGCTGTCGACGACATCGACAGCGCGGACTCTAAGGCTAGAGGTGATCGGCCAGCAAGGACCCGGCTTGGGGGTGCCTGCGGGCAAGCGCCTTGCCTGCTATTGCGCGCCTTCCCTGAACAGCACCACGGTCACCGTCTCGATCAGGATCTGCAGGTCGAGCAGCAGCGTGTTGTTCTTCAGGTAGTAGAGGTCGAACTGGTGCTTCTTGCGCGCGTCCTCGATCGAGGCGCCGTAGCTGTAGCGCACCTGCGCCCAGCCGGTCACGCCCGGCTTGACGCCGTGGCGCAGGTCGTAGAAGGGAATCTGGCTGCGCAGCTTGGCCACGAACTCAGGCCGCTCTGGGCGCGGGCCGACGATGCTCATCTCGCCCTTTAGCACGCTGAACAGCTGTGGCAGCTCGTCGATGCGCGTCTTGCGCAGGAACGCGCCGACGCGGGTGACGCGCGAGTCGTTCTTGACCGCCCAGCGGGCGACCCCGTCGCTCTCGGCATCGACTGACATGCTGCGGAACTTCACGCACCGGAAGCTGCGCCCGCCGAGGCCCACCCGTTCCTGGCAATAGAACACTGGGCCGCGGCTGTCGAGCTTGACCGCCAGCGCCGCCAACAGCATCACCGGGGTGCCGATCGCCAGCAGCAACAGTGACGACACGACGTCGAACAGGCGCTTCGCGACGCGGCGCGCCGGGCCCTGCACGAATCCGTCGCCATAAACCAGCCAACTCGCCTTCAGGCTGTCCACCGGCACCTCGGCGTGCGAGCGCTCGTAGAACGCGGCCAAGTCGAGGATCTTGATGCCGCGAGTGCGGCAGGTGAGCAGCTGATCCATCGGCATCACGCCGCCACGCTGCTCACGCACAGCGACCACGATCTCGTCCACGCCATAGGTCGACACGATGTCCGTCAGCGGCCGCGAGCGCTCGAAGATCGGGGCACCGTCGACCAGGTTCTCGTCGTCCAGCGCGGTGCGGAAGAAGCCGACCACGTCGCGCATGTGGCGGTCGTCGGCTCGCAAGTCGCTCAGCACCCCCTGCGCCTCGCTGCCGGTGCCGACGATCAGCACGCGCGGCACGCCAGTCACGCCGCGCCAGGCCGTCGCCGCGCCGCGCAGCACGAAGAACGCGATCAGGAAATACGCAACCGCGGTGGCCACCAGCGGGCCTGGGTGCGGATGCAACTGGAACTGCTTGAGCGCCAAGTAGGTGCCGTAGCCGGTCAGCACGACCACCACGCTGATCCGCAACGTCAGCGGCAGCAACGCCAGCCGATGCCGGTACACACCAACGAACGACTGGAACAGCGCCATCACGACCGCGAATCCCAGCGCAATCGTCATCTCGCGCGTGTCGCTGACCACCTCGGCCAACCCGGGCACCATGCCCAGCGTCACCGCGGCAGCTAGCAGCGCAGCGAAGCTCACGATACCGTCGAGCAAGGCTTCGTAGACAGCGGCGGAAGATGCTTTGCTCGGGAAAACCCGAAACATGGGGTCGGACCTGCTGGGTTGGATTGCGTTGCGGCGCGTGAACTACGTCGCGCCAGCACCGAAAAGTGCAGGGCCGATTCTCTGGACCGTGCTATTTGCAACAATCCTGCAACCGGGGGGTTTGTCTCCGACCCCCCTAAGTCCGGGGTCGACGTCAAGTGGTCACCGACGGCTGCGCAGGGCGTGCCGCCGATGCGAGCAAGCCGCTAGCAGCGAAGCCCGACGTGCAGCGCGACGATCCCCGCGCTCAGGTTGTGCACGTCGACGTGGCCGAAACCGGCCTCCTTCATCATGGCCTTGAGTTCGGCCTGAGAGGGATGCACTCGAATGGACTCGGCGAGATAGCGGTAGCTGTCGGCGTCGCCGGCCACCCAGCGCCCCAGCCGGGGCAGCACCTGAAACGAGTACCAGTCGTAGGGCTTGCGCAGCGGCTGGGCGACCTTGGAGAACTCCAGCACCGCCAGCTTGCCGCCGAGCTTGAGCACCCGCGCCATCTCGCGCAGCGCCTTGTCCTTGTGCGTCATGTTGCGCAGGCCGAACGCCACGCAGACCAAGTCGAAGCTCGCGCTGGCGAACGGCAGCGCCTCGGCATCGCACAGCGCAGTGGGCAGGTTGAGCCCGGCGTCGAGCAGCCGGTCGCGGCCGGCAGTCAGCATCGATTCGTTGATGTCGGTGTGCACCACGCAGCCGCTCGGGCCCACACGGCGCGCCAGCGCACGCGTCAGGTCACCGGTACCGGCGGCGACGTCGAGCACGCGGTCGCCGGGCCGTGGCGCGACGACGGCCACCGTGTAGGCCTTCCACGCGCGGTGCAGCCCGAGCGACATCAAGTCGTTCATCAGGTCGTACCGGCCGGCCACCGAATCGAACACCGCGCGCACGCGGCCCGCCTTGTCGCGCTCGTCGACCTGCCGATAGCCGAAGTGCGTTTGCACCACGCGGCTCGCCGTCAGTGGTGATGCCCGCAAGCCGCGGCGGCGGGCGCGGCCATCGGCGCATCGCGATCGACCCCTGCGGCAGCCAGGCGCGCCAGGTAGCGCTCCCAGTACTCCTGCTGCCGGCTGCCCAGCTCGTACAGATAGGCCCAGCTGAAGATCCCGCTGTCGTGCCCATCGGAGAATGTGGGCTGGATCGCGTAATGGCCGACCATCGCGATGTCGTCGATCTGGACTTCACGCTTGCCCGACTGCAGCACCTCCTGCCCCGGGCCGTGACCCTGCACCTCGGCCGACGGTGAATAGACACGCAGCAGTTCGAACGGCAGTCGATAGCTTTGGCCGTCGTCAAACCCGATCTCGAGCACGCGCGACTGCTGGTGCAGCGTGACGGACAGTGGGGTTGGTGAAGACGGCGGCATGTTTGCTGGTCAGCGTGGTGTCCGAACCAGTGTAGCCCGATGCCGATGTAACTCGTCGGACGTGGAAAACGCACGGCCTGTAGCGGCTCATGCGTTGCGCCATCGACGCGTCGAGCTCGGCAACGCGCGGCCACAGCCATGCGCCTCGGAGCCGCGAGCAATTGTTCGCAGCGCATTGGCGACCCGCCACGCTAAGGTCGCGTGGCGCGATCGACGGAGAGGGTCGCGTTTGCCTGCTTCGGGGAGCCAAGAATGTCCACGCTGTCGTTGTCGTCTGCGCTGTTCGTTGTCGCTGCCACCGCCGGCGGCGGCGCCGTCGGATGGTTGGCCACCGCGCTGCACTACCGGGCCAAGGTCGCCGAAGCCGGTGGCCAGCTCGAGCACGCCGAACGGGCCAAGCAGAAGGCGCAGGAGCTCGCGCTGCAATCACGTCAGCAGGTCGAGTCACTGCAACAGGCACTGTCGGAGGCCAAGCGCGACGGCGTCATCCAGAACGCTGCCGCATCGGCGCGGGCGCAAGCTGCTGCCGTCGAAGCAGCCAAAGCCGCCAGGGCCAAGGCACGAGAGGAGTTGGTGGCGGAACTCGACGCTGCCGACGCCAACGAGCGACCCGCTCACGGCTTCGCCGACACGCAGCCGATGCGCCAACGCTGACGCGCACCCTCCGCTCAGACCAACACGCGCTCGATACCGCCTGCGTTGGCGCGGGCTACGTAGTCCTCGAGCCAGGTCGGCCCCAGCATCCGACGCGCCATCTCGACCACGATGTAGTCGGCCTGCAGCAGCCCGCTCTGCAGGTCGCCTTGGTAACGCGCCAGCCCTTGCAAACAGCTCGGGCACGAGGTGAGCACCATCAGGTCGCCGGTGGCACCGCGCTCGCGCAGCATCGCCTCGCCGTGGCGGATCTCCTCTTCCTTGCGGAAGCGCACTTGTGTCGCAATGTCGGGCCGGGTGACGCCGAAGGTGCCGCTCTCGCCGCAGCAGCGATCGCTCTTGAGCACCGCGTCACCCACCAGCGCCTTGACGGTGAGCATCGGGTCGCGCTGCTTCATCGGGCTGTGGCAGGGGTCGTGATAGAGGTAGGCCACCGCATCCTTTTGGCTTCGGCCGCCGCGCTCAACGTCGGCTTCGCCGACGTTGGCCTCCGCCGAAGGGGGATCACGCAACGTGATCCCCTTCTCCAGCAGGAACTCGTGAATGTCGACGATGCGGCTGCCGGGGAAGATCTCGTCGAATTTGTAGCCCTGTAGCTGGTCGTAGCAGGTGCCGCAGCTAACCACGACGGTCTTGATGTCGAGGTAGTTCAGCGTGTTGGCGACGCGATGGAACAGCACGCGGTTGTCGGTGATCGTCTTGTCGGCGCGGTCGAACTGCCCGGCGCCGCGCTGCGGGTAACCGCAGCACAGGTAACCCGGCGGCAGCACCGTCTGCACACCGGAGCGCCACAGCATCGCCTGCGTCGCCAGCCCGACCTGCGAGAACAGGCGTTCCGAGCCGCAGCCGGGGAAATAGAACACCGCCTCGCTGTCGGGTGTGGTGGCGGACGGATCGCGAATGACCGGCACGTAGTGCTTGTCTTCGATGTCGAGCAGTGCGCGCGCCGAGCGCTTGGGCAAGCCGCCCGGCAGCTTCTTGTTGACGAAATGCACCACCTGCTCGCGGATCGGCGCCGCGCCGACGGTCGCAGGCGGCAGCATCGTCTGGCGCTTGCCGGCCAGACGTAGCAAGTCGGCGGCCGCGCGCTGCGCCTTGAAGCCGACGTTGACCATCAGGCGGCGCGCCAGGCGGATCGTCTCCGGATTGGTCGCGTTGAGCATGAACATCGCCGCGGCCTGGCCGGGGCGGAAGCTCTTGCGACCCATCTTGCGCAGCAGATTGCGCATGTTCATCGACACGTCGCCGAAGTCGATCTTCACCGGGCACGGGCTGGCGCACTTGTGGCACACCGTGCAGTGATCGGCGACGTCCTCGAATTCCTCCCAATGGCGCAGCGAAACGCCGCGGCGCGTCTGCTCCTCGTACAGAAACGCTTCGATCAACAGCGAGGTTGCCAGGATCTTGTTGCGCGGGCTGTACAGCAGGTTGGCGCGCGGCACATGGGTGGCGCACACCGGCTTGCACTTGCCGCAGCGCAGGCAGTCCTTGATCGAATCGCTGATCGCGCCGATGTCGCTCTGTTGCATGATCAGCGATTCGTGACCCATCAGGCCGAAGCTCGGCGTGTAGGCGTGTGCCAGGTCGGCCGAGCGCACGTCGTCGCCCAGCGGGACGAGTGCCGCGCCGCGCAGCAGCTTGCCCTTGTTGAAGCGGCCTTCGGGATCGACCTGCACCTTGTAGGCCGCGAAGTCGCGCAGTTCGTCGTCGCTCAGGAACTCGAGCTTGGTGATGCCGATGCCGTGCTCGCCGGAGATCACGCCACCGAGGCTGCGCGCCAGCGCCATCACGCGCGCCACCACGGCATGCGCGGTCTGCAGCATCTGGTAGTCGTCGCTGTTGACCGGGATGTTGGTGTGCACGTTGCCGTCGCCGGCGTGCATGTGCAGCGCCACCCACAGCCGGCCGTGCAGCACTTGTTGATGCGTGCGCTGGCATTCGGTGAGGATCGGCGCGAAAGCGCCGCCCGCAAACAACTCACTCAACGGCTGCAGGACCTGGCGCTTCCATGAGGCGCGCAGCGAATGGTCCTGCAGCTGCTCGAAGACGCTGCGTTCGCCCGGCCGCTCGACATCCAGCGCGTCGAGCCAGCCCCGCCACAACGCGCGCATTTCGCGCAGCAGCTGCAAGGCCTGCTGCACGCGGTCGTCGAGCAACTCGGCGCTGGGGATCTCACGCGCGTCGTCGCTGCGGCCCAACGGCAGCGAACCGGCGGCGAACCAGTGTTCGAGGCGGTCGAGCAGCTCGAGCTTGTTGCGCAGCGAGAGCTCGATGTTGATGCGCTCGATGCCCAGCGTGTACTCGCCCATGCGCTCGAGCGGAATCACCACGTCCTCGTTGATCTTGAAGGCGTTGGTGTGGCGCGCGATTGCCGCCGTGCGCTTGCGGTCGAGCCAGAACTTGCGTCGCGCATCGGCGCTGGCCGCGATGAAGCCCTCGCCGGTACGGCTGTTGGCGATGCGAACCACTTCGCTGGCGGCGCGGGCGACCGCGGCCTCGTCGTCGCCGACGATGTCGCCGATCAGCACCATCTTCGGCAGCGCACCACCGCGGCCACCGCGCTTGCTCTTGGTCGCGTAGTCGACCGCCTTCAGATAGCGGTCGTCGAGGTGCTCGAGGCCGGCGAGCCAGACGGTTGCCGGGCCCCGTCCGGTCGCCGTTTCGTCCGCCGCGCGCTGCTGCGCGAACATGAAGTCCTTGATCTCGACGATCGACGGCACCGCCTCGCGCGGGTTGCCGAAGAACTCCAGACACACGGTGCGCACGTGCTGGGGCATCCGGTGCAGCACCCAGCGTGCCGACGTGATCAGGCCGTCACAGCCTTCCTTCTGCACGCCGGGCAGCCCGGCCAGGAACTTGTCGGTGACGTCCTTGCCGAGCCCTTCCTTGCGAAAGCGCGCGCCGGAAATGTCGAGCCGCTCGCAGCGCTCGACGCTGCGTCCCGACTCGTCGTACCAGTTCAGCTCGAAGCTGGCCGTCTCGACATCGTGGATCTTGCCCAGGTTGTGGTTCACCCGCGCCACTTCGAGCCAGCGCCCCTGCGGCGTGACCATGCGCCAGCTGGCGAGGTTGTCGAGCGCGGTACCCCACAGCACGGCCTTCTTGCCGCCCGCGTTCATCGCGATGTTGCCGCCGATACAGCTGGCTTCCGCCGACGTGGGGTCGACGGCAAACACGTAGCCGGCGTCGTCCGCGGCGTCGGCGACGCGTTGCGTCACCACACCGGCCTGCGTGCGGATCGTCGGCACGGGCTGAGGCACGCCGGGCAGCGCGACCATGTCGACACTGCTCATGCCGTCGAGTTTCTCGGTGTTGATGACCGCGCTCTTCCAAGTCAAGGGCACCGCGCCGCCGGTGTAGCCGGTGCCGCCGCCGCGCGGCACGATCGTCAGGCCGAGCTCGATGCAGCCGCTGACCAGCGCGGCGACCTCGGCCTCGCTGCCGGGCGTGAGCACGACGAACGGGTACTCGACTCGCCAGTCGGTGG
>DASTZF010000406.1:0-11005 GCA_035764445.1 Burkholderiaceae bacterium | reverse complement strand
GCGGTCGGTCACGACGCGATAGCCCTCGCCTGCCGGCTCGACCTTGAGCACGGTGGTCCGCGCGAGCACGGGCGCCGCGATCTTGGTCGCGTAGGTCGACAGGAATGCCACCACCTCGCCAGCGCTCATGTAGCCGTCGGGGTCGTCGCCGTCGTAGGCGTGACCGGGCAGCCGGCTCATCCAGTTGGGCGTCAGCAGTCGCAGCGAATCCCAGCGCTCGGTGCGCCAGGCATGGCCCACCTCGCCGCGCTCGAGCACCACGTGCTCGATCGAGCGCTGCGAGAGGGCCTGACTGACCGCCAGGCCGCTGTGGCCGCCACCGACGACGACGACGTCGATGGCGGCGGCCAGTCGCCGCGACGCGTGCAAGCTCACTTCGCCTTGCTGACCGTGACGTGCACGTCGGTCGGGTTGGTGAGGACGTCGAACACTGCCGAGCGCTTCTGCGACTGCGCCACCAGCGCCGCGATCTGCTCGGGCGTGGCGTCGGCATCGATGTCGTAGTGCACACGGATGCCGTCGAAGCCGTTGCGCACCTTCTCGTCGATGCCGAGGATGCCCTGGATGTCCATGCCGGCTTCGAGCGTGGCCTTCACGGAGCGCAGCTGGATGTTGCGGTTCTGCGCAACGGCGGCGATGCCTGCCGACAGGCAACCGGCCAGGCCGACGAGCACGTACTCCACAGGGGTGGGACCGTTGTCTTCGGACGCAAAGATCTCGGGGTGGTCGGTGTCGTACTGGAACGTCTGGCGGTGCTTCTGTTCGGTGCCGAGGCCATGGAAGTCGCCGATGGTGGTGCGGCTGTGGGTGCCGTTCAGCCACTGGCTGGTGGCCCGCCACTTGAACTGTGCGGCCTCCGGGGCCTGGGTCAGCGCGGCGCGGGCGGCCAGCAGGGCGTCGACGTTCACGCCGTTCTTGGCGCTCTTCTCGAGATTGCTCATGGGGGAGTCTCCTGTTCGCACGATGTGGGTGCGGCTTGATAAACGCAGCGAGGCGGCCGACCCGGTCAGGAATCGACCTCCGGTGCTCGATGACAAACGTAGCGAAGCACCCGGTCCGGTCGCGCGTCGACGATGCGTGGTACTGCCTGCAACCCAATGGAACCACGCATGGCACGCTACGACCACATCCTCGACACGATCGGCAACACGCCGCTGGTGCGGCTGAACAAGCTCGCGCCCCCCGGCGTGAATCTCTACGTCAAGCTGGAGTCGTTCAATCCGCTCGGCTCGGTGAAGGACCGCATGGCGCGCGCGGTCATCGAGCACGCCGAGCGCACCGGCGAACTGAAGCCAGGCCAGACGGTGATCGAGGCCACCAGCGGCAACACCGGCATCGGCCTGGCGATGGTGTGCGCCCAGAAGGGCTACCCGCTGGTCGTCACGATGGCCGAGAGCTTCAGCGTCGAGCGGCGCAAGCTGCTGCGCTTCATGGGCGCCAAGGTCGTGCTGACCCCGGCCGCCGAGAAGGGCACCGGCATGCTGAACAAGGCGATCGAGCTTGCCGAGAAGCATGGCTGGTACCTGTGCCGCCAGTTCGAGAACGACGCCAATGCCGAGGTCCACACCCGCACCACGGCGCGGGAAATCCTCGCCGACTTTGCCGACGAGCCATTGCACGCGTTCGTCTCGGGGTTCGGCACCGGCGGCACGTTGCTCGGCGTCGCACGCGGGCTCAAGGCCGCCGATCGCAGCATTCGCGTCGTCGCCGCCGAACCCGACAACTCGCCGATCCTGAGCAGCGGCGTCGCGCAGCCGCGCGATGCCAGCGGCCGGCCCACCGCGAGCCACCCGCAGTTCCGGCCGCACCTGATGCAGGGCTGGAGCCCGGACTTCGTGTCGCGACTGACCGAGCTCGCCATCAAGGAACGACTGGTCGACGAGATCGTGCCGGTCTCCGGCACCGACGCGCTGTGGCTGGCGCGTGAGCTGGCCACGCGCGAAGGCATCTTCGTCGGCGCCTCCAGCGGTGCCACGCTGGCCGCGGCGCTCGAAGTGGCGCGCCGCAGCGAACCGGGCAGCAACATCGTCTGCATGCTGCCCGACACCGGCGAGCGCTATCTGAGCACGCCGCTGTTCGAGCACATCGGCGAGACGATGAACGACGACGAGTTGGCGATCTCGCGCTCGACGCCGGGCTACCGCTTCGATGCGCCGCCGCAGCCTGCGCCGATCGCGGTCGAGCAGCCGGCGCCGCCGGTCGTGCTCGATGCGCACGCCGAGTCGTTCGTCAGCGACGTCGTGCGCGACAAGCCGGTGGTGATGTTCGCGCTCGAATGGTGCGAGTTCTGCTGGGCGGTGCGCAAGCTGTTCACGCGCTTGGGGCTGGCCTACGAGAGCGTCGACCTCGACTCGGTCATGTACCAGCGCGACGACCTGGGCGTCAAGATCCGCGCGGTGCTGAAGAGCCGCATCGGGTCGCCGACGATCCCGCAGATCTTCATCGGCGGCCGGCACGTCGGTGGCTGCACCGACCTGTTCGACGCCATGCGCATCGGAACGATGCAGCAGCAGCTCGATGCGGCCGGCGTGGCCTACGACCGCGGCGTCGAGCTCGACCCGTACAGCCTGCTGCCCAAGTGGGTGCATCCGCGCAAGGCCGCGTGAGCGTGGGGCGCACGACCATGGTCGAGCAGATACCGGTCGTCGACATCGCGAGGCCCGACAGCGCCGCGTCGCACGCTGCGATCGACCGCGCGTGCCGCGACTGGGGCTTCTTCCAGGTCATCGGCCACGGCCTCGACCGCACGCTGATCGAGCGCATGTTCACCCTCTCGCGCGAGTTCTTCGCGCAGCCGCTGGAGGCCAAGCAGGCGATCTCGCGCGATGCCAACAACCCGTGGGGCTATTTCGACCGCGAGCTGACGAAGAACAAGCGCGACTGGAAAGAGATCTACGACTACGGCCCGGCCGACGGCTGGCGGCTGCAGCCGCGCTGGCCGACGGGCGAGCTGCGCCATCGCTTCGAGCCCACCGTGCTGGCGTACTACGACGGCTGCAAGGCGCTCGCGTTGCGGTTGCTGGCTGCGATCGCCGCCAACCTCGGCGTCGAGCCCGATCTGCTGGCGTGCGGCTTTGACAGCGCGCACACCAGCTTCCTGCGCCTGAACCACTATCCGCCGCATCCGCAGCGCCATGGCGAGGACGGCGCAGCGCTCGGCGTTGGCCAGCACACCGACTCCGGCGCGCTGACGGTACTGCTGCAGGACGATCAGCCCGGTCTCGAGGTGCTGCGCGGCGGCCGCTGGCACCTGGTGCAGCCGCTGGCCGGTGCGCTGGTGATCAACATCGGCGACATCGTGCAGGTGTGGTCCAACGACCGCTACACCGCCGCCCTGCACCGCGTGATCACCAATCCGGCGCGCGATCGCTACACGATGCCGTTCTTCCTCAACCCGTCGTACGACACCACCTACGAGCCACTGCCGACCACGGTGAGCGCGCACGAGCCGGCACGCTACCGGCGCATCGAGTGGCGCGAGTTCCGCTCGCTGCGCGCCGCGGGCGACTACGCCGACCTCGGCGAGGAGGTGCAGATCAGCCACTACCGCCCGGAGGTCGTCTGGCCATGACCTTCATTCGCACGACGGCACCCGACGAGGCGGACGCCATCGTGACCGCGATGTACCTGCGGCAGCAATCGGCCTGGGGTTTCGTGCCCAACTACGCGAAGGTGTTCTCCCACCGCCCCGAAGTGCTGGCGCGCTGGGGCCAGCTGCTGGCCGAGATCAGGCGCCCGATGGACAGGCGCCGCTTCGAGCTCGTCACCTTCGCAGCCGCGCACGAGCTCGCCAACTCCGCTTGCGCGCTGGCCCACGGCAAGAAGCTCCGGGAGTTCTTTGGCGACGACGACATCGTGGCGATCGCCGGCGGCAGCTTTCCCGACACGCTCAGCGCGGCCGAGCGGGCGATGCTGCGCTTCGCGCGTCAGGTGGTGCGCAATGCCGCCGGCGTCACGGCGGCGCAGGTCGACGAGCTGAAGGCCCACGGCTTCAGCGACGCCGAGGTGTTCGACCTCGCGGCCACGGCGGCTGGCCGTGCCTTCTTCGCCAAGCTGCTCGACGCGCTCGGCGTGGCGCCTGACTCGCCGTTTCTCGACCTCGAATCGGAGCTGCGCGAGCCGCTGACGGTGGGCCGCGCAATCGACGAGCGGCCGTGCGTCACGATGCCGGTGCCGGCGCCCTAGGCCTCACCAGCAGCCGGGTTCACTGAACGTGGACCGCGATCACCACCCGGCGATTCTGAGCGCGACCCGCCGCCGTCGCGTTGTCGGCCACTGGCTTGTCGGCACCGAAGCCGCGCCGCTCGATCGCGTCGTCGCGCCAGCCGACCACACGCAGATGCTGGGCCACCGACTCGGCACGCCGCAGCGAGAGTCCGGCGTTGTACTTGTCGCTGCCGACATTGTCGGTGTGCCCGTCGACCCGGATGCGCTCGACGCCGACCTCGCGCAGTGTGCGCGACAGGTCCGACACCGCCGCGCGACCGTCGTTGGTGAGCGTGTCGACGTCGGAGTCGAACAGCACCTTGACGCCGAGGCTGATCTCCCAGCCATCGCCCGCAGGCGTGAATCCGACCTTCTTCAGCGTGGCGATCCTCGCCTCCTTGGTCGGCGGCGGCGGCGCGGTCGCACAGCCTGCGAGGACCACGCAGCACAGCGCCGCGAGCCACGAACGCCTGAGGACATCGATGCTGGAGGACATGGGCTTCTCCGGGACGGTCAAACGAGGTACGCGTCCGACTCGGTGTCGAGCTCCGAATCGAACACACAGAACGAACCGGGTTGGGTGGTCTTGGCTCGGTACATCGCGGCATCGGCAGCCACCAGCAGCGCCTGTGCCGTGTTGCCATGGCCTGGGAAGACGGCGACGCCGATGCTCGCGCTGGTATCGATCGCACCGAAGCCCGAACTCGTGACCGGTGCGCGCAGCGCGGCGGCAATCTCGCCGGCGATGCGCGTGGCGTCCTCGGCGCCGCGGATCGGCGCCAGCAGGATGGCGAACTCGTCGCCACCGAGCCGCGCCACGAAGTCGCTCTCGCGCAGCAGCGCACGAATGCGGCGCGCGGTTTCGATCAGCACGTCGTCTCCGGCGGCATGACCCAGGCTGTCGTTGATCGACTTGAAGCTGTCGCTGTCGATGTAGAGCACCGCGGCCTTGGACCCCTGGCTGCGGCCGGTGGCCACCGCGCGCGCCGCGTGTTGCAGGAAGCTGGCGCGATTGGGCAGGCCGGTCAGAGAATCGTGGAACGCCAGGTACGACAGCGACTCGTTGGCCGTCTTCAGGTCTTCGTGCTTGGCCATCAGCTCGGCCTCGCGCGATTGGATCTCGGCCAGCAGCGCATTGAAGTCCTCGCCCAGCGTGTGGATCTCGTGCACCGCGGCGGGCGGGGCGCGCAAGCCGAGCGAGCGTTCGGTGCGCGCGGTGCGCGTCAGCGAGGCCAGGCTGTTCAGCGGATTGACGATGTCGTTCTCGATGCGGCGCGACAGCCGCGACACCCACCATCCGATCACCGCCATGCAGCCGGCCACCGCCGCCACCACCTTCAGCAGGTACAGCAGGTAAACGCCACCGTTGCCCTGCACCGTGACGTGGCCAAACTCGGTGCCCTGGTGCGTGACCGGGGCCGTGGCCTGCAGCGGGAACAACAAGGTCCCCACGCGCGCCAGCGTCGCGTCGACGGCGATCGGGTCGTCGCGCACGGTGCGTGCCAGGGTCGATCCGTCGCGCCGCACGATCTCGGCCGACAGCAAACCTTCCTGGGCAGCGATCAGGGCCACCGTCTCGGTGGCCGATGCCAGATCGTTGAACACCGTCGCCGGCTCTGCCGTGTAAGCGATCGAGCGCGCCACCAATTGCAGGTTCTGCTCGACGTAGGTGCGCAGTGTCAGCAGCGACACCATGGTCAGCACGATGCCGGCCGCGACGACGGCGGCCAGGCCCAGCCGCACGTGCGCGGCACGCAACGCCTCCAGCAGCGGTTGGCGGACAGGGCTCACCGGACTGCCCTCCGCGCTGCGCGGCGTCCGATCCGTGCTCGGAAATGACCGCGCGCGCTCATGGTGCGCCACCCGTGGTCTGGCGGGCCATGCGCAGCACCCGCGGGTTGACCTTGAGCCCGCTGCGGGCCACCGCGTCGAGATTGATGCCGAATCCCACCGCGGGAGCACCGCTCTGCAGACAGAACATGCCGCCGTCGGTGCAGAACTCCGCGCCTTCGCCGATCATCAGCACCGGCCGGCCCACGGTTCGCTGCAGCACGCGGCGCGTGGCATCGCTGGCCAGCGTGCCGACGTAGACCGCGTCGCAGTCGTCGAGTGCAGCGCCGGCGTCGCTCGCCGCGCGCACCGGCACGCTCAGCTGCGACGACCCGAGGTCGACACTGGTCAACAGCTCGTCGACGCCACGCCCTTGCCCGAGCGTGCACAGCCGGATCGACCGCATGTCCGCGGGCCAGCGCGTGTAGCCCACGATGCCGGCCACGATGGTTGCCACCGCGGAGCGTCCGGGCTCGCTCGCTGCCGTGCTGCCCGGTGCGGCAGCATCGCCCGCGGCCGCAACGCCGGCCAGCCCCAGCAGCAATGCCGCCGTGACGATGCGCTGCGCCGCAACCCGGCCGCGGTGCGGCTGGGCCAGGAGGTGGCGACGCGATGGCAATGGGGGCATGCGGTGCCGTTGCCGCGCACCGGCGCCGCGCGCGGTCCGCGCGCGGGCGCCCTGGGCGCGATGCCAGGGTTGTTCTGAACCAAGTATTGGCACGCCTGGGCCATGGACCATATCGCGAGCGGCCACGGCGACACCGGCCGTGTCGTAGTTCGCGGGCGCATGTCGCGGATACCCGCTTCGCCCGCAGGCCCGAAAATCGGTGCGATGCGAACACGCCCTGCTTCATCGGTCCGCCGGCTCCGGCTCGTCGCTGCAACGCTGGCGAGTTGGGCCGCGCTGACGGGCTGCGCGACAGCGCCAGTACCAGCACCGACACCACCGCCGGCACCGCCAGCCCCGACTTCACCGACGACGCCCGCAACGGCCACTGCGACGGTGCCCGACGTGCCCGTGGCGGCGGCGAGCGCGCCCGCGCAGTTGGCTGCCGAGGCGGCGACGCTCGAGCAACGCTTCGCGGAATGGGTGGCCGGGTTTCGCGCCGACGCCCACGCGCAGGGCGTCGACGACGCCACCTTGCACGCCGCGCTCGACGACGTGCACTACCTGCCGCGCGTGGTCGAGCTCGATCGCGCGCAGCCGGAGTTCACGCGTCCGGTGTGGACCTACCTCGACGGCACGGTGTCACCGCAACGCGTGGCCCGCGGGCAGGAGAAGCTCCAGCAGGTGCGTGCCCAGGCCGACGATGCCGCCGCGCGCTACGGCGTGGCAGCGGTCGTGCTGACGGCGATCTGGGGCATCGAGACCAACTACGGCGACTTCACCGGCAGCACGTCGACCATCGACGCGCTGGCCACGCTGGGCTTCGACGGTCGTCGCGAATCGTGGGCGCGCGGCCAGCTGATCGCAGCGCTGAAGATCCTGCAAGGCGGCGACATCGATCGCGCACGGATGCTCGGCTCGTGGGCCGGTGCGATGGGGCAGACGCAGCTGCTGCCGTCGAACTTTCTCGCCTATGCGGTCGACGGGGACGGCGATGGCCGGCGCGACATCTGGAGCAGCGTGGCCGACGCGATGGCCTCGACGGCGAACTTCCTCGCACGCTCGGGCTGGCGCAGCGGCGAGCCGTGGGGCACCGAGGTGCAGCTGCCGCCGCAGTTCGAGGTCGCGCGCGCCGATCTGCAAACCCGGCAATCGAGCGCACAGTGGACAGCGGAGGGCGTGCGCACGATCGACGCTGCGCCGCTGCCGAATTTCGAGGACGGCGCCATCCTGCTGCCCGCGGGCGCCCGCGGGCCGGCATTCCTGGTGGGGCCGAACTTTCGCGCCATCCTGCGCTACAACAACTCGACCAACTACGCGCTCGCGGTGAGCCTGCTGTCGCAGCGCCTCGCCGGCGGCCCCCCGGTGCGCGCCGCATGGCCGCGCGAACTGCAGGCGCTGTCGCGCAGCCAGCTGATCGATCTGCAGAGCGCTCTGAACGCGCAGGGCTTCGACAGCGGCACCCCGGACGGCATGGTGGGGCCAGCGACCCGCGAGGCGCTGCGCCGCTTCCAGCGCAGCATCGGCGCACCCGCCGACGGCTACCCGACGCTCGAGCTGTTGCAGCGCCTGCAGGCGCCATAGCATCGCCGCCTCTGCGGCGTCTGCGGTCTACAGGCGAAAGCCCAGCTGCGTGAGTTGCTCGCGCGCGGCCGCGTCGGCCAGCAGGTCGCGAAACGCGCGCACCGCGGGCCGCTCCAGCCGCGCCTGCGGCACCACGAAATCGTAGTGCTCTTCCTGCAGCGCGATGAAGCCGAGGCCGTACTGGCGCGCGACGGTGTCGATCGCCACGCCCCAGTCGGCGCGACCCTGACGCACTGCCGCGGCCACCGCGTTGTGCGACTTGGTCTGCACGCCGTGGCCCGGCGGCCGCTGCGTGCCAAGCAGCTTGTCGATCAGCACCCGCGTGCCGCTGCCGGCGTTGCGGTTGACCATCGCGCACTCGGGGTCGGCCAGCGCCGTCGCCATCGCGCCCTGCACGCTCTTGCCCGTGAAGCGCCGATCGCCCTCGCGGAACACGATGCCCTGCATCCGGCGGTAGCCCGGCAGCAGCGTCAGCCCATCGGTCAGCAACGGGTGGTTGTACTCGCCGGTGGCGGGGTCCATCAGGTGCACGCTGGCGATGTCGCACTCGCCGCGCTGCGCGGCCTTCAGGCCACCCATGCTGCCGACGTAGAGCACCTTCGGTCGCACGCCCTTTCGAATCAAGCGGCCCACGAGGGCGTCGAGGCCGACGCAGTGACTGCCGATGATCACCAGGTCGGCCGCCTCGAGGCGCTGCCCCAGCAGCTGCACCGCCACCTCGGCGCCGGCATCGAGGATCTCGGTGTGCTGGTCGATCGTGATGAAGCCGTCGGCGCCGCTGAAGGTGGTGACCGAGCCCGAGCCCTTGCCCATCGGGTACGCGCGCACGCCGTCGTCGCCTTGCACCAGCCCGACCAGCAGGTACTCGGTGCGCCCGCGCTCGGAGTTCACCCGCATCGGCAGCGTCGCATTCACCACCTGCCGTCGCTCGGGCGGCTGGCCGGCGAAGGCGCGGATCACCGGCGCCACGAACTCGTGGAACGTGAAGATCGCCGAGGTCGGAAACCCCGGCAGGATGACCACCGGCTTGCCATGACTCACCGCCAGGCAGATCGGCTTGCCGGGCTTGAGCGCGACACCGTGCGCGACGATGCCCGGATCGCCGAGACGGCTGGCCACGCGGTACGAGAGATCGCCGGCGCCCTTGGAGGTGCCGCCCGACAGCAGCACCGCATCGTATTGCAGTGCCTGCGTCAGCGCCTCGTTCAGCGCGCGCTCGTTGTCGCGCACGACCCCGAGCTGCACCGGCTCACCGCCGAGCTCGGCCACCGCGGCGCCGATGATCGCGGCGTTGGAGTCGTAGATCGCGCCCAGCGGCAGCGGCGAACCCGGCGGCACGATCTCGTCGCCGGTGGACAGGATCGCCACGCGCGGCCGCCGACACACGCGCACCTCGGCCACGCCGATCGCCGCCAGCACGCCGATCTCGCGCGACGTCAGCAACTGCCCGGCGCGCAGCACGGTTTCGCCGCGCGCGATGTCGGTACCGGCGTAGCTGACGTTGTCGCCAGCGGTCACCGCGCGGCTGATCTCGACCATTCGCGCGCCGTCGGCCTGCACGACCTCGGTGTGCTCGACCATGACCACCGCATCGGCACCGCGCGGCACCATCGCGCCGGTCGCGATGACCGTGGCGCGGCCTGGCGCCACCACCTCCGCGGGCACCATGCCAGGCGTCAGGACCTCGCCGTTCGGCCGCACAGCGCGCGGCGCCTCTTCACTGGCGCCGAAGGTGTCGCTCGCTCGCACTGCGAAGCCGTCGACGTTGGAGCGATCGAAGCCCGGCACGTCGACCTCCGCCACCACGTCGACGCCCAGCACGCGATCCAGCGCGGCGGCCAGCGGCACCGTCTCGATGCCGAGCGGCTCGAGCCTCAGGTGGCGGCGAAAGCGCTCGGTGGCTTCGTCGCGCGTGATGACAGTGAGGAACTGCGTCTGCCGGCCATCGGCCGCTGGAGCGCTGGTGGGAAGGGAACGACGAGTGTCCGACATAAAGTCAGGTTGGATCGTACAGGTAGACGTCGACCTCGCTGCCGGCCGCGTAGCCCTCGCTGGCGGCCGGCACGATGACGAAGCCGTCGGCGCGCGTGGTCGACGACAGCACCGATGCGCCGCTCAGCGCGAGCGGCTCGATCTCGCCGTCGCGCATCCGCACCCGGCAGTAGTCCACGCGGCCGATCGCCGATGCGATCTTGCGGCCGACCACCGCGCGGCGCAGCGGATAGGGCCATTGCGCGGGCAGCCCGCCGCGCAGCCGGATCGCGCGGCCGGCGAAAAAGTCGTAGGCACACAGGCACGACACCGGGTTGCCCGGCAGCAGGAACACGAGCGTCTCGCCGATGCGCCCGAAGCCGGCCGGGCTCGAAGGCCGCATCGCGACGCCGTGCACCGCCAGATCGCCCGCCTCGGCCAGCAGGCGCGGCGCATGGTCTTCGCTGCCGACGCTGGAGCCGCCCGAGATCAGCACCACGTCAGCCCCCGGCGCGGTGAGCGCGTCGCGGATGCGCGTCGGGTCGTCGCCCGGGCGCAGGTGCGCCTGCAGCCGAGCGCCGTCGCGCGCGACCAGGCCGTGCAGCATCGCCGAGTTGGCGTCGTAGATGTCATGCACGCCCTTGGGCTTGCCTGGCGCGATCACTTCGTTGCCGGTGACGACGATGCGCACGCGCGGCCTGGCGCAGACCCGCACGTCGCCAACGCCGACCGAACTGAGCACGCCCAGGTCCTGCGGTCGCAGCACGCGTCCGCACGGCAACACCGTCGTGCCGCGCACGATGTCTT
>DASTZF010000405.1:0-3700 GCA_035764445.1 Burkholderiaceae bacterium | reverse complement strand
CTCGCGCCCCGGCTCGTGCCGCGGAACGGCGCGGAACGCCGACGCCGCCCAATCCGCCTGCCGGTGCAACAATCGCGCCCCGTGCGCAGGCCGTACCGACGCCACACCACCAGGAGAAGCCCGATGATCGATCTCCGCATCGCCGCGCTGCTGCTCGCAGCGACCGGCGTCGCGCACGCCCAGGATGCCGACCTGGGGCGCAATCTGGCGGCCACATGCGCCAACTGCCACGGCACCAACGGTCAGGTGCGTGGCGACGTGGTCAAACCGCTGGCCGGCGTGCCGGCCGACAAGATCGTCGCCGCGTTCAACGACTTCAAGAGCGGCGCGCTGCCGGCGACGATCATGCATCAGATCGCGCGCGGCTTCACCGACGATCAGGTCAAGGCGATCGCGGCGTACTTCGCCGCGCAGCCTGCCAAGAAGTGAGGGAGGCGAAGATGGAACGTTCATCGAAGTGGTCCCGCCGCGACCTGCTCGGCGCCACGCTGGCGCTGGCCGGCGCGGCCCCGTTGATCGGCTGTGCGACCCCGGGCAGCGGATCCTCGCTCGGCCGCGTGGTGGTGGTCGGCGGCGGCTGGGGCGGCGCCACCGCGGCACGCTATCTGCGGCTGTGGGGCGGCAACGTCGACGTCACGCTGGTCGAGCGCAACCCGAATTTCATCTCGTGCCCGATCTCCAACCTGGTTCTCGGTGGACACAAGCAGATGACCGACATCACGCTGCCGTACACCGGCCTCGACGCGCTCGGCGTCAAGCGCATCCAGGCGGAGGTGGTGGCGATCGATGCGCAGGCCAAGGAGGTGCGGCTGGCCGACGGCCGCAAGCTGCCGTACGACCGGGCGGTGGTGTCGCCCGGCATCGACTTCATGTTCAACGAGGTGGCCGGCCTCGAGGCGCCCGGTGCCCAGGACAAGATCCTGCACAGCTGGAAGGCCGGCCCGCAGACGGTGGCGCTGCGCCGCCAGCTCGAGGCGATGCGTGACGGTGGCGTCTATGCGTTGACGATTCCGAAGGTGCCGTACCGCTGCCCGCCGGGGCCGTACGAGCGCACCTGCATGGTGGCCAGCTACGTCAAGCAGTTCAAGCCGCGCTCCAAGGTGCTCGTATTCGACGCCAATCCCGAGATCCAATCGAAGAAGGCGCTGTTCGAGAAGGCCTTCGCCGAGCACTACAAGGGCATCGTCGACTACCGGCCCAACAGCGAGCTCAAGCAGGTCGACGCCGCGACGCTGAGTGCCAAGTTCGACTTCGAGGACGTGAAGGCCGACGTGCTCAACGTCGTGCCGCCTCAGCGCGCGGCCGACATCGCGCGCAGCGCGGGGCTGGTGAACATGAACAACCGCTGGGTCGGCATCAACTGGACGACGATGGAGTCGACCGCGGTGCCCGGCATCCACGTGCTCGGCGACGCCACGCTCGCCGCCCCGCTGATGCCCAAATCGGGCCACCTCGCCAACCAGCACGCCAAGGTCGCGGTGGCGGCGATCCTGCAGCTGCTGAAGGGCGAGCCGGTGAACCCGGCGCCGGTGGTGGCCAACACCTGCTACAGCTTCGTCACCGCGCAGGACGTGATCCACGTGACCACGGTGCACCAGTACGACGCGGCCGAGAAGACCCTCAAGGTCGCGCCCGGTGGCGGCGTCTCGGCGGCGGCCAGCCAGCTCGAAGGCCGCTACGCGCTGTCGTGGGCGCAGAACGTGTGGGCCGACATGCTCGCCACTTGACGCGGCAGCACCTGCGACGTCAAGACGCCAAGCCGGCGTTGCCGGCCACGCCGAGCAGCTTCGGCGTGTTCAGGGCGCGCGCGGCGACGCGCCCGCGGCGCTGGCGCAACCAGGCTTCGACGACCTCCCACACCGGCCGGGCGCCACTGGCCGTGCGCGCGTCTTCCCTGACCGAGGCCCAGCCGACGACCTTGTACATCTTGTCGGCCTCGACCGGCACGTCGCGCACGCGCATGTCGCCGATGCGCGAGCCGATCGCCGCAGCGGGCGTCAGCGTGTAGGTCATGCCGCCGACGCGCACCATGTCGCCGCCCTGCTGGTAGTACGGATCGGGGTTGAACAGGTTGTCGGCCACGTCCTCGAGCACGGTCTTCAGCATCGCGCCGCTCATCTGGCTGACGGTGGTGTTGGGATAGGTGATCGCCAGCTGGTCCATCATCAGTTCGCGGGTGATCGCTTCCCCGGGCAGCAGTGTCGTGCCCCAGCGAAAGCCCGGCGACAGCGCGATGTCGGCGCCCTGCACCTCGAGCAGCGAGTCGCAGATCAGCTGGTCCCAGCTGCCGTTGAAGTTGCCGCGCCGATAGAGCAACGCGTCGGTGACCGCCAGTGTCTCGTTGAGCTGCGCTTCGTACGGCGCACGCCAGCGAGTGATCAGCTCCTGCATTGCGGCGTCGGGCTGCAGCAGGTTCGAGAACACCGGCAACAGCCGATAGCGGTGGTCGACGACCCTGCCGCTGGACACGCGGAAGTCCATCACACCGAGGAACTTGCCGTTGCAGCCCGCGTTGGTGACCAGCGTCTTGCCGCCCGCGTTGGTCACCGGCACCGCGACCGGCACGCCGTCGTGCGTGTGGCCACCGAAGATGGCATCGATGCCGCGCACGCGCGACGCCAGCTTCAGATCGACGTCCATGCCGTTGTGCGACAGCACCACGACCACCTGCGCGCCGCCGGCCCGCACGTCGTCGACCAGCCCCTGCAACCGCTCGTCCTGGATGCCGAAGGTCCAGTCGGCGACGAAGTAGCGCGGGTTGGCGATCGGCGTGTACGGGAACGCCTGTCCGATGATCGCCACCGGCACGCCGTTGACCTCGCGCAGCACCGATGGCTCGAACACCGGGTCGCCGAAATCGGCCGTCCTGACGTTCTGCGCGACGAACGCGATGCGGCCCTTGAAATCGCGCTCGACGACTTGCTTGACGCGCTCCGCGCCGTAGGTGAACTCCCAGTGGCCGGTCGTCACGTCGACGCCGAGCGCGAGTTGCGCCGCCACCATGTCGGCCGCCTGCGTCCACAGCGAGGTCGCCGAGCCCTGCCAGCTGTCGCCGCCGTCGAGCAGCAACGCGCCGGGGCGGCTGGCCTTGAGTCGCTTGACCAGCGTCGCCAGGTGCGCAAAGCCGCCCAGCCGTCCGTAGCGCAGCGAAGCCGCTTCGAAGTCGAGGTGCGTGAAGGCGTGGGCGAGGTTCGTGTTCGGCGCGATGCCGGTGTGGCGCAACAACTGAGTGCCCACCACGTGAGGCCAACGGTCGCGCAGCGCGGCGACGCCGAGGTTGACGCTCGGTTCGCGAAAGCGGTTGGGCTTGAGCTGCGCGTGCGAGTCGGTGAAATGCAGCAGCGACACCGCACCGGCGCCTTTGAACGGCGGCGGCACGTCGTACAGCGCTGTGCCGGCGCTTACGGCATCGGCGTGCGCCCAGCGGCCGAGCGCCATGCCGGCGGCGCCGGCGGCAGCCAGCGCATGCAGGAATTCGCGCTTGTGAAGGCTCATTGGGCATCCTTCGCGCTACGCGCTCCGGTATTCGCCTTGGGAGCGGCCCGGCGGCTCATGCGTCGCGGCGGCCGCGCGCGGCAGCGAAGCGCCGCGTCACTGGTTGACGGGCGAGGCGGGGTCGAGCAGCAGCGCCATCAAATGGCGCAACTGATCTTCGTCGAGCAGCCCCATGTGGCCGAAGCGCGGCATGTTCGAACACGCC
>DASTZF010000404.1:0-3865 GCA_035764445.1 Burkholderiaceae bacterium | reverse complement strand
CGCGCGGCCACCAGCCGCTGTGCGGCCTCTGCCTGAAAGCCGAGCAGCCGGCTGAAGCCCAGGCGCACGCCCCACAGCGAATCGGCGGCGCTGCCGACCGGGGCCTCGAGCTCGCTGGTCCACTGGCTGCGCACCACGTCGATCGGCAGCACCTGCACGCCGTGCGCGCGCGCATCGCGTGTCAGCTGCGCCGGCGCGTAGAAGCCCATCGGCTGACTGTTCAGCAGCGCAGCGAGGAACGCATCGGGATGGTGGTGCTTGATCCACGCGCTCACGTACACCAGCAGCGCGAAGCTCGCCGCATGGCTCTCGGGGAAGCCGTATTCGCCGAAGCCCTCGATCTGCTTGAAGATCCGCTCGGCGTACTCACCCGTGTAGCCCTTGTCGACCATGCGGCCGACCAGCCGTGTGTGGAAAGGCCCGAGGCCGCCCTTGCGCTTCCAGGCTGCCATTGCGCGGCGCAGCGCGTCGGCCTCGCCGGGGGTGAAATCGGCCGCCAGGATCGCCAGCTGCATCACCTGCTCCTGGAAGATCGGCACGCCGAGCGTGCGTTCGAGGGCCTGCTTCACCTCCGCGCTCGGAAAGTCCACCGGCTCCTCGCCGTTGCGACGCTTCAGGTACGGATGGACCATGCCGCCCTGGATCGGCCCGGGCCGCACGATCGCCACCTCGATCACCAGGTCGTAGAACTTCTGCGGCCGCAGGCGCGGCAGCATGCTCATCTGGGCGCGGCTCTCGACCTGGAAGGTGCCGATGCTGTCGCCGCGACTCAGCATCTCGTAGACCGCCTTGTCCTCGGCGATCACGCCGTTCGGGCAGAGCACGTCCTGCATGCCGAACCCGGGCTTGTCGAGCTTGTGCGCGACGAACTCCAGCGCGCGCCGCACCGCGCTCAGCATGCCGAGCGCCAGCACGTCGACCTTGATCAGGCCCAGCGTGTCGAGGTCGTCCTTGTCCCACTGGATCACGGTGCGGCCGCCCATCGCGGCGTTCTCCACCGGCACCAGGCGCGACACGTCGTCGCGTGCGATCACGAAGCCGCCGGGGTGCTGGCTCAGGTGGCGCGGAAAGCCGATCAGCGTCTGCGTCAACTCGACCCACAAGCGGCACACCGGCGAGTCGGGGTCGAAGCCGTTCTCGCGCAGCCGGTCGGCGTGGATCTCGCGGCCGTCGAACCAATGCTGGCCGCGTGCCACCGCGCCGATGCGATCGAGGTCGATGCCCAGCGCGCGCCCTATGTCGCGCAGCGCCGAGCGCGGGCGGTAGCTGATCACCACCGCGGTCAGCGCGGCGCGATGGCGGCCGTACTTGCCGTAGATGTACTGGATCACCTCCTCGCGGCGCTGGTGCTCGAAGTCGACATCGATGTCGGGCGGCTCGTTGCGCTCGGCACTGACGAAGCGCTCGAACAGCAACTCCATGCGTGCCGGGTCGACCTCGGTGACGCCGAGGCAATAGCAGACGGTGGAGTTGGCCGCGCTGCCGCGGCCCTGGCACAGGATCTTCTGCTCGCGCGCCCAGCGCACCACGTCGGCGACGGTGAGGAAGTACGGCTCGTACTTCAGCACGCCGATCAGCGCCAGCTCGTGCTCGATGGCCTTGCGCACCTTGGCCGGCACGCCGGCGGGAAACCGCTTGCGCGCACCGGCCTCGGTCAGCGTGCGCAGCCAGCTCGCAGGCGTGTGGCCCTCGGGCACGATCTCCTCGGGGTATTCGTAGCGCAGTTCGTCGAGCGAGAACGCACACGACGCCGCGATGCGCACCGTGGCCGCCAGCCACGCTGGCGGGTACAGCGCCGCGAGCCGCTGGCGCGAGCGCAGATGCGCCTCGGCGTTGGGCTCGAGTGCGAAGCCGCATTCGGCCACCGGCTTGGCCAGCCTGGTGGCGGTCAGCGCATCCTGTAGCGGCTTGCGAGCGCGCACGTGCATCAGCACGTCGCCCGCGGCCACCAGCGGCAAGGCCGTGAGCGCGGTCAGCCGCTCGGCCACCTCGACGCTCGACGCGTCGTGCGCGCGGTGCAGCAACTCGACCGCCAGCGCCGCCCGCTCGATGCCGAACCACGTCTTGAGCCACATCGCGTGCGCGAACTGCGTCTCGAATGACAACGCGGCATCGACCACCAGCAACGCCATGCACTCGGGGAGGCCGGCCAGATACGGCGCATGCGGCACGCGGCCTTCGACGTCGCTGGCCAACGCGGTGTAGCTGCCCTTGGCCGCGCGGCGCCGCGCCACGGTGATCCACTGCGCGAGGTTGCCGTAGCCGCGGCGAGTCTGCGCCAGCAGCACCAGCCGCGGCCCGTTGCAGCCGCCGGCGGTGCTGGGCGTCAGCCGAATCTCGGCGCCGACGATCAGGTGCAGGCCGAGCCGCTTGGCCTGGCCGTGCGCGCGTACGACGCCGGCCAGCGAGCACTCGTCGGTGATCGCCAGCGCGGTGTAGCCGAGCTCGTGTGCGCGCGCAACCAGTTCCTCCGGATGCGACGCTCCGGTGAGAAAGCTGAAGTTGCTGCGGCAATGCAGCTCGGCGTAGCGTGGCAGGCCCAGAGCGCTCGACATGGGCCCGTGCGCCACGCCGCCGACGGCAGCGCTGGCCATGGCGACAGGTGATTCAAATCGATGAACTGTTATTTCATACAGTATTCATCCTTGGGGTCAGGCTCGTCAAGGGCTGGCCGCGCGACCTGGCGGGCCGACAATCGCCCTGCACCCGACCCAAACCCACCCTGGAGATCGCATGGCTTTCACCCTCACTCGCCGCCAGGCCGCTCTCGGCACGCTGACCCTTGCATTCGGATTCGCCGCCGTCGTGGCCGGCGTGATCGCTTCGCGTGGCGTGCAGGCGCAGCCCAATCCGTCGATCCTGGCGCAGCAGCCGCCGTCGGTTTGCGCGTGCGCGCCAGCGACACCGCTGTTCGGCGGCAGCGGCGGGCCGCAGATCGTCAGCTGCCAATGCGGCGGGCTGAACTGCGCGGCCGCCACCGCCTCCGGTGGCGGCGTCGTGCTGCAGTGCGCGCGTTGACCTCAGCGCGCTCTCGCCATCGTAGGGATCCGAAGGCGGCGGCAAGGGCGCCGTCCTCGTCGATGGCAAGGTGGTGATGACGCCCGACTGATGCGCCGTCAATCGCGCAGGGGCGGTGCCAGCCAGAACGACAGCACCGCAACCACGCCCATGGCCGCCAGCACCAGCAACAGCTCGCGGTAGCCGCCGAGCGCGAGCAGCAGCGCGGCCGCGGCCACCGGCGCGGCGGCGCGCGCCAGCAGGCCGATCGCCGCCATCGCGCCACCGATGCGGCCCACGTGCGCGCGGCCGAAGGTCTCGGGGATCAGCCCGCCGCGCACGATGGTGATCAACCCGTTGGCGGCGCCGAACACCGCGGCGAACAGCCAAAGCACCCACAGCGAACGCGCCAGTGCGAACAGCGCCAGCGACAGCGGCAGCCCGAACAGCACCACCGCGCCCAGCACGCGCAGCGACCAGCGGCGGCCGACGGCCGCGTAGGCGAGGCGACCCGCCACCTGAGCGGGGCCGATCCACACCACCACCGCGAGCGCTTCGCCCTGGCTCAAGCCCTTCGATGCAAACGCCGGCATCACGTGCGCCCACAGCGCCGCGGCGCCGAAGGCGTACAGCGTGAACGCCAGCGCGAGCAGCCAGAAGGTGCGATGGCGCAGCGCCTCATGCAGCGTGGTGTCGCGCGACACAGCGCTTTCGGGCGACGCCGCGCGCGACGGCTCCGCAGGCCCGCGCAGCGCCCACAGGTGCAGCGGCAGCACGACGACGAGCATCGTCGCGGCCATCGCCAGCAGCGTGCCGCGCCAGCCGAGCAGCGGCATCAGCGAGGCGACCGCCGGGAACGACAGCGTGC
>DASTZF010000403.1:0-20089 GCA_035764445.1 Burkholderiaceae bacterium | reverse complement strand
AGCCGGACACCGGCGCGGCCTGCTGCGTGATGGACGGTACCTACATCACCGGCCTCCGCACGGCGGCCTCCGCGGTGCTGTCGGCGCGGCTGCTGGCACGCGCCGCCGCGTGCGTTGCCACGGTGATCGGCGCCGGCGTGCAGGCGCGCGAGCACCTGCGCCTGCTGCCGTTGATCCGCAACTTCGACCACATCAACGTGTGTTCGCTGCATGCCGACGAAGCACAACGGCTTGCGGCCAGCCACCGTCTGGCGCGCGCGAGCAGCGACGTGCGCGCAGCGGTGGCCGAGTCCGATGTCGTGTGCCTGGCCACGCACAGTGCCGAACCGGTCATCGAACCCGGTTGGGTCAGGCCAGGAACCCATGTCACATCGGTGGGCTACCACCCTCCAGCGGGGGAGTTGCCGGTGGAGCTCGCGCGACAGCACAGCTTGTTCGTCGAAACACGCGATGCCTTCGAGCCCACGCCGGTCGGCTGCGCCGAGCTGGCCACGCTCGACCGCGAGCGGGCCACCACGCTGGGCGCCGTTGCGCTGGCCACGGCGCCGGGCCGCCGCCGCGCCGACGAGATCACCGTCTACAAGGCCATGGGCATCGCGATGGAAGACATGGTCGCCGCGAATCTGGCCTTCGACCGCGCGGTCGAGCAGCGCATTGGCGGCGCGATGGTCTGGTGACCCGAGCGTCACCGCGGCGGTGCCCGCTCCGCAGCGCCGCCCGCTCCGCAGCGCCGCCGCGGTCCTTCACATCCTGCGGGCACTCTCCAACCAAGGACTGGGTGCCTACCTGGCGCTGACGCGGCGTGTGCCCTAGGTTCTTCACCGCAACGCCAACGCGCTGCGGATCGCGTCATCGCGCGTCAGCGCACGCCCGGCCGCAAACGCGAGATTGAACTCCGCGGCGGGTTGCTTCATGCGCACGTCCGCGTGCCTGCGCTCGCGCTGCGCGCGATCGTACGGCAGCAGGAGGACGTTCAACTGTTCGCGCAGGGTTGCCGCGGCGCCCAGCAGTTGCGCAGCGACGGGCGCGTCCGGATGCAGCGCCGCGATGGACTCGAGCTGCTCGGGCAAATAGGTATCGGCAGTGGCCCGCTGCTGCGCGATGAGCCCGCTGAACAACGCGTTGCGCGCCGCATCACCCTGGCCCAGCTTGGCATGGATGCATCCCACCGTGCAGAGCGAGATCGCCAGACTCAGTGGCATGCCGAGTTCGCGATAGGTCTCCGCCGCGGATTCCGCATGCTGGAGGGCCGCCGCCTCGTCCCCCATCGCACTGAGCACCGTTGCATGGATCCTGGCTGCCCTTGCGCCGCACTTCGGGTCGAGCAACGCGCGAAAGACGCGCAGGCTCTCCGCCGACAGCGCGCGCGCCTCGTCCAGCCGGTCCTCGTTCAGCGCCAGTCGCGCCAGCAGCCACAGTGTCTGTGCCGCCTCGTGCGCGTTGCCGGTGCGTCGATGCTGGACCAACGCGTCGTCGAGCAGACGGCGCGCGGCCGCGAAATCGAGCTGCTCGAGCGCACAGTCACCGGCGCCGTGGATGGCGGTCGGGGTGTCGATCACGCATCCTGCCTCCAGACCCAGCCGGGCGCTCTGCAGGAACAGGTCTCGCGCTTTGGCATGCTGGCCCTGATCCCAGGCGGCTTGACCGAGCCCGATGAGGGTGACAGTCTCCAGCCGCTGGTCGCCAGCCGTCTTCGCCAGCGCCAGAGCGCGCAGAAGGATCGGCTCGGCGGCGGCGGCGCCCTGCGAGTGCTTGCGGACGTCGCCGAGGAGCTGCGTCGCTTCCCCTTCGCAACCGGCGCTGCCGAGCTCCCGCGCCAGCGCGATGGCCTCGCCGAGGAGGTCGTCACTGCGCTGGGCGTAGGCGAGCCGGTGCGCGGCAAGGCCTGCCCCGATCAGCGCCTCGAGGCGCACGAGGTCGCGCCTCTCGTGCACCTCCAGCGCGCGCCCGAGCCGGACCCAGCCCTCGCTGAACTGGCCACGGGTGTCCCAGAAGTACCGCATCGCGCCGGCGAGCCGCGCATAGTCCTCGCCGCCGGCGGCACCGTCGAGCGCGGCCCGTATGTTGTCCTGTTCCGCGTCGAGCCGGTCGAGCCACTCGAGTGCCAACGGTCCCTTCAATGCACCCGCGCCGGTTTCGGCCAGGCTCCGAAAGCAGTCGAAGTGACGCCGCCGCACCGCGTCGGCCCGTCCACGTTCGATCAGCTTCTCGCCCGCGTATTGACGGATCGTTTCGAGCAACCGGTAACGCGTTTGGGCCCCGTCGTGCGTCTCGGCGATCAGCAGCGACTTCGCGGCGAGGTGCGCGATGGCATCTAGCACGCTGGTTCCATCCCCTGCGTCGCCGGCGCAAACCTGCTCCGCCGCCTCGAGCGAGAAGCTGCCGGCGAAAACCGACAGCGTGTCGAGCACCGTTTGCTCACCCGCGGAAAGAAGGTCGTAGCTCCAGTCCACCAGCGCGCGCAGCGTGCGCTGCCGCGGCAATGACGTGCGCAGGCCGCCCGTGAGCAGGCGGAAGCGGTCATCGATGCGCCGCGCGATCTCCTCGACCGAGAGCGCCGTCAGCCGCGCTGCCGCGAGCTCGATCGCCAGCGGGATCCCATCGAGTCGCCGGCACACCTGCGCGACCGCGGCGGCGTTGCGATCGGTCAGCGTGAACGACGATTGGACCGCGATCGCCCGTTCGACGAAAAGCTGCCCCGCTTCGCTCGCGATCACGTCCGGCGGCGCCGGTGACTGATGGGAGCCGGGCATGGTCAACGATGGCACGCGATAGGACATCTCGCCTTCGATGCCAAGCGGTTCGCGGCCGGTGGCCAGCAGGTGAAGCCGGGGCAGTGCCCTGAGCAACGCTTGTGCGACCTGCGCAGCCGCGTCGATGACGTGCTCGCAGTTGTCCAGCAGCAGTAGGACGCGCTGGTCGCGCAACGTGCTCTCGATGAGCGTCATCGGCGGCGCATCGCCTTCGGCGCGAGCGGAGAGGGCAGCGGCGATGGCGCGGGGAACGAACGTCGCGTCGGCCAGCGGCGCGAGTTCGACCAGCCAGACACCGTCGGGAAAAGCGCTGCCGAGTTGACGAGCCGCCTCCACCGACAGTCGCGTCTTGCCCGTGCCGCCCGCACCGACCAGCGTCACCATGCGCGACCGCTGCACCTTCTCGCGCACTTCCGCCAGCGCCTGCTGCCGCCCGATGAAGGCCGTCAACGCCGGCGGCAGATTGGTGCGCGTCGACTCCTGCGTGCGGATCGGCGGAAACTCGGAACACAAGCCTGCCGCGGTCAGCTGATAGAGCCGCTCGGGCCGGGCGAAGCCGCGCAGCGTGTGGTCGCCCAGATCGCGCAGCTCGCCGCTCGGCGGCGCCGCGCGGTCCAGCAGGGCCACGGTGGCGGCGCTCAGCAGAATCTGGCCGCCGTGCGCGGCCGCCATCACGCGCGCCGCTCGCGCCCACGCCGGCCCGCTGAAGTGCCCGTCGTCCGCGTCTTCGATCGCACCGGAGTGCAGGCCGATGCGCGCTTCGATGGCGGCACCGCCACCCGGTGGCGCGCAGAGCTCGCGCTGCACGTCGATGGCGGCCTCTGCGGCCGCTCCAGCGTCCGCGAACGCAACGCAGAAGGAATCCTCGACGACTCGCAATGCTTGTCCGCCGTGCCGGCCGACGGCATCGCGCTGCAGCGCTTCGTGAAGCTGCGCCGGCGCGCCGGGCCCGGTGCCGGCCTCGGTGGCCGCGAACAAGAACGTGAGCGTGCGCAAGGGCGCGCGGCGCGCAGTCTGTGCAGCATCCGCGACGGGTCCGGCGAACCGGTAGCCCCGCTTGGAGAGAGTCTCGATGAAGCCGTCGCCGCCGCCGTCGGCCAGGGCCTTGCGCAGGAGCGAGACGTGGGTTGTGAGGCTGCCTTCCTCCACCACGGTGCCTGCCCACACGGTGCGCAACAGCTCATCCTTCTTGACCGGCTGGCCGCGTGCCTCGACCAGGGCAATCAGCACGTCGATCGCCTTCGGCGTCAGCGCGACGCGCTGGCCGCCACGAAACAGCACTCGGCCGTCGGCATCGAGGCGAAAGGAACCGAACTCGTAGCTGCGGCTGGGCGTCATGGGCGCTGAGAAGTCGTTGAGAAAAATATCAGATTCCGCACAGGACTTGGCCGCGGCTCGTTCCTAGGATCCCTTCACCCGCAACCCAACCCGATGGAGAGAGCACATGTCCTTGCGCATCAACGACACCGCCCCGGACTTCCAGGCCCAGACCACGACCGGCCCGATTCGCTTCCACGAGTGGATCGGCGACCAATGGGCGATCCTGTTCTCGCATCCCAAGGACTTCACGCCGGTGTGCACGACCGAGCTCGGCTACATGGCGAAGATCGAGCCGGAATTCACCAGGCGCAACGCCAAGCTGATCGGCCTGTCCGTCGACCCGGTCGACAGCCACAGCCGCTGGCTCGGCGACATCGAGGAGACCCAAGGCGCGAAGGTGAACTACCCGATCATCGGTGACCGCGAGCTCATGGTCTCGAAGCTGTACAACATGCTGCCGGCCGAGGAGATGACCCTCGACGGCCGCACCGCCGCGACCAACCAGACGGTGCGCTCGGTCTTCATGATCGGCCCGGACAAGAAGATCAAGCTGATGCTGACCTACCCGATGACCACTGGCCGCAACTTCGACGAGATCCTGCGCGTGCTGGATTCGATGCAGATGACGGCGAAGTTCAAGGTCGCCACGCCCGTCAACTGGAAGCAGGGCGACGACGTGATCATCGCCGGCTCGGTGTCGGACGACGACGCGAAGAAACTGTTTCCCCAAGGCTGGAAGGCGCCCAAGCCCTATCTTCGGATCGTCCAGCAACCGCGCTGAGAGCCGCGACATGACCTCGACCCCGCTCGAATCGTTCGTCGCACAAGCCGCAGCGCTCACGCGCGATCGCCCCGATCCTGCCGATTGCGTGCTGGCGCTGGCGCCGCTGATGCTCGAGCTCGTCGAGCGGGCGACGTCGTTTCTCGAGCCGCAGCACTATCGGGGCGACCCCGACCACTATGCCCGCCATCTCGTCCACGCCGCAGCGGATGACGGCCTGTCGCTGTACGCCCTGGTCTGGTCGCCCGGACAATGGACGCCGGTGCACGACCACGGCACCTGGGGTGTGGTCGGGGTGGTGGAGGGTGTGCTGGAGGAGCGCAGCTACGTGCGGCTGTCGCCGCAGCAGGGGGCCGATGAAGGCATTCATCTCGTGCGCGGCGGGGTCGTCCTGCTGGGGCGCGGCGCGGTCACGAGCTTCGTGCCGACCCCCGATCACATCCACGTGACCGGTGTGTCGCCGCAGAGGCCTCGCGCGGTGAGCCTGCACCTCTACGGTCGCACGATGAACAGCTTCAACACCTACGACGTTTCTTCAGGCACACGCCAGCGCGTCGTGGTGGAGCACGACGAACGTTGAGCAACGGGAGGCACCATGGGCACACGAGTCACCGTGTTGGGCGCCGGCTTCGGCGGCATGGAGCTGAGCACGATCCTGTCGCAATCGCTCGGCGACGAGGTGCAGGTGACCCTGATCGACTGCAGCGATGCATTCGTGTTCGGCTTCTCGAAGCTTGACGTGATGTTCGGCCACGCCACGCTGGACGCGGTGCGCCTGCCATACCGCCGCTTCGTCAAGCCCGGCGTGCGGCTGCTGCGCGAGACGGTGACTGCGATCGACCCCGAGACCCGGCGTGTGACGACGGATGCCGGCGTGCACGACTGCGACTACCTGGTCGTTGCGCTCGGCGCCGACTACGACATCGCCGCCACCCCCGGACTCGAGGCGGAGAACGAGTTCTATTCCGTCGCCGGTGCGAACCGCCTGCGTGAGATTCTGCCCGGCTTCAAGAAGGGGCACGCGATCGTCGGCGTGTGCGGCGCGCCGTACAAATGCCCGCCGGCACCGAGCGAATGCGCGCTGATGCTGCACGACCATCTGAGCAGTGCGGGCGTGCGCAGCGCGTGCGAGATCACGCTCGTGCTTCCGCTGCCAAGTCCGGTGCCACCGTCGCCCGATACGTCGAAGGCATTGATCGCCGCGTTCGTCGAGCGCGGCATTCGCTTCATGCCCAACCGCCGCATTGCCGCGGTGGACGCCGTGTGCCGCGTCGCGACGCTCGACGACGGCAGCGAGCTGCCCTACGCGCTGTTTCTCGGTGTGCCGAAGCACCGTGCGCCGACCGTGGTCGAAGCCAGCGGGCTGACGGAAGGCGGCTGGGTCACCGTGAACCCCAGGACGCTGGAGACGCGGTTCCCGAACGTCTACGCGATCGGCGATATCGCCAACACCGGCACGCCCAAGGCCGGCGTCTTCGCCGAAGGTGCCGCGAGTGCGGTCGCAGCTTCTCTCGTCGCGCGCATACGCGGCGAGGGCGAAAGCCGTCTGTATGCCGGCGCCGGGACGTGCTACATCGAGTTCGGCGCCGGCCGCATCGGGCGCGTCGACGTCGACTTCTTCTCGGGGCCCAAGCCGACTGGCACGTACCATGAGCCCAGCGCCGCACTGCGGGAGGACAAGGAGCGCTTCGGCGCGCACCGGAGGGCGCGCTGGTTCGGGCTCTGATCAGCCGTCGGTGGCGGTGGAACGCGGGCCAAGCCACGAGGTAGCCGAACAGCGGCAAGGCGACCGCAAACAACGCCACGTAGAGCAGGTCGGGCAGCGCAGGCATCGACATTTCTCCGGCGCGGTCGAATCAGTGCTCGAGCTTCTTGGATCTAGTCGCTTCCTTCATAGCCTCGGAGGTGCTTCGCCACGGGTGCCAAAGCCTCGTGCTCGGGCATCGACCGAAGCGCGGAGCTCGCGCTGCACCAGGGGTAGCTCAAGCGTCCGACCCACTCGAGCACGGCCGCGAGTTCACTCGATGGCAGCACCTGCATCGCATCAATGGTGATGGTCAGGCGTGTGGCGAGGCCGGTGATCGAACGGTCGAAGACCCAGAAATAGCGGCCGCAGCCGACTCGGGTGGACCTGCTTTGCTTCTCTGACATGGCCACGAGCCATGGGCACTCGAACTCCAGCAGGGCCCCCGCGGGGCGGCCTAGATAGAACGAGTAGACGTTCTCGTACGTTCGACCAAAGTCACGCACCAGCACGTCAGCAATCGCCTCTCGCCCCACTGTGCGGGCAGGAAACTCGATGGTGCTGGTTTCGTTGACGACCGCTAGTTCGGCCGCGGGCACGAACGCGCTCCCCAGCACGTGCGTGCGGTTTTCGTCCTTGGCGTGGAAGTAGTTCCGCAGGACCACGTCGGGTTGCAGGTAGCTGGTCATGGAGGGTTGGCAGTGAGCGAGGGGCTAGGCCGCACCGCGGCTGCGAATACCACCTGGCGCGCGCCGCTGCATCTGGAGCGCCATGCACGCAGCTGTGCGTTAGGCGTCTCTGACGAGGGCATACATGACGCTGTCGATGAGCTGACCATCCTTGAAAACGCTCTTCCTGAGTACGCCCTCGCGCTGGAAGCCGACCTTCTCGAGGACACGCATGGAAGCCGCATTCCACTCGAATACCGGCGCCTCCAGCCGGAGGAACTGATGCTGCACAAGGACGTGCGCGATCATGGCTCGGCAGGCGGCAGTGGCAATGCCCTTGCCCCAATGCGACTCGCCAAGCCAGTAACCGAACTGACCCGTGTAGCGCGAAATTCCTTGACCGGCAATGACACCGATACCTCCGACAGCCGCACTTTCAAACTCGATGGCGAGGTGAACGCTGGGGCCAGCCCGCGTGGCGAAGGAAATCCAGCGATCGGCGTCCGCGGCGGTGTAGGGATGCGGAAACATCTCGGTGAGGTTACGCCAGACCTTCCGATTGTTTGCATGATGAACAAGAGCGTTCTTGTCATCACCTCGCCAGGTGCGAAGGCTGCAATTGGACAGGTTGGTGGGTACGAGCATTGCTACGGCCTGAGACGCCTAGCGTTCACCCGCACGCAGGCTGGCGCCGGCGGCCGCAGCACTGCGGCTGGAGCGAAAGGCTAGACCGCACCCATTCACGCCTGAAACACCACACGGAAACGCTCGCAGACGACAAGCATATCGTCCGTGAACTGACGCCCCGAGCGGGCGCACTCTCGGGCGAAGTATTGCCGGTGCGCATCGCGCCAGAACGACAGAGACCCATCGCCCTCGCCTTCGGTGGCCGCGAACTCAGCCGTCACTTCATTGAAAGTTGAAAGGCACGACGTCTACCACCAGTGTTTCGATGACGCACAGTGGCGTGCCCCGCCCAACTCGTGACAACACTGAGATCTGCCGGATTGGGAAGACGCTTGCCATCCGCCTCAAGCGACCAAACGGACCTGCCCAGTCGGGCGCTGAGCAACCTGAGCGTAGCGTGCTGACACACGCGGCTATCCGTTTGGGCGCGCGGTTCACCGGGCCTGTCCAAGCGCATGAAGTGCGAGGATGTCGGCGATTGACCGGTTCAACGGCGTGGGAACGCCCTTTGCGGCGCCGAGCTCGGCGACGCCGCCCGAGAGCCAACGCACCTCCAGACGGTTGCCGCGCTCGAGGTCGTGGTGCATGGACGATGTCATGTCATGAGCGACTTCGTCGGCGAGTTGGAGTCTCACTTCGGCATAGTCCTCTGGGAGACCTACGCCGTGTGCGCGCCCCACGGTCACGACCTCGCGCATGACATCGAGCAAGAAGGCGCGTGTCTGCGGGTTATCGCGGATCGGCCCGATGGGCTTGCGGATCGTCGTGGTGGTTCCGGACAAGCCCACCAGAAAGACGTACTTCTGCCAGATTTCCCTCAGGATGTCGGTGGAGAGCTCGGCCTTGATCCCTCCGGCCAAGCACGCGGCGAGAAAAGACTCGCCCCGCTCGGACCGCGATCCATCGAACTCCCCAAAGATCAGCCGCTGCATCGGGCCTGTCTGACGAATGACGCCTGGGCGATCGATCGTCGTAGCGACATAGCCGACACCGCCCATGATCTGCGGGGCCGCGTACTTGGAGCGAAGGTAGCTGTCCTTGAGAACGCCGTTTTGAAACGAGACGATGGTCGTACGCGGTCCGACGAGCGGTCGAATCTGATCAAGCGCCGCGTCCGTGTCCCACAGCTTGACGCAAACCATCACCAAATCGACGACTCCGATCGTGCGCGGGTCGTCAGTCGCGCTCGCGGGAATGACAAGCATCGGCGAAGGCCCCTCGAGCCGGAGCCCTTCGGAGCGAATGACGTCGAGGTGCTTCCCGCGTGCAATGAAGTGGACTTCGGATCCGCCTGCGCATAGGAAGGCGCCGAAGTACCCACCCAAGCCGCCGGACCCCATGACCGCGATGCGCACAGTCTTTCTCCTTGCCGATCACCGTTGCAGCGCAGATCCTAGGCCCAGCGCCTGCGGATGTGGCTCAATTTGGGCCTGGCGTTTTGAGCTCACTTGCGAATAGCGCAGCAAGCCGCGGCACGTCGGCGTGCCGCGAAGGGTTAGTCGACCTCAATGCCTATGCCCCGTGTGGCCCGACGTCCCCGCTTCGGCACAGCCACGAAGCTTGACATAGTGGGCGACCTGCTCAGGCGTGAGTATCGTGATCTGTGCCAGGTGCGCCTGGAGATGGGCTGCGCGCACCTGTGCTTGCAGGGCGCCAATCTCCGAGAGCGATAGAGCCAACAGCTCCGGGGTCACGGCTCTAGTGGCAAAGAGTCGGTCCAGCTTGCGTTCTTCCTCGACCAATGCACGACCCAGCGATTGTGCCCGGGACTCCATTGACGCAAACAAGGCTTCCGTTTGACTGCGTTGCTCGGGTGTGAGCGCGAGTGGGGCGGCGAGCTCCAGAACATGAGCCGGACCGGGATAGCCGTTGAGCTCGGCGGCCTTGGCCAGGCCCATCCCCTTGCCAGCCAGCAATGCAGCAGTGTCTTCGGGTGAAAGGGCTTTGATATCGCGTGCTTCCTGCCCGACGTAGGGCGACCCTGGTTGTGCGGCCCGCACTATGAGTGCGATGAGAGCAACCGCGAAGGCGATGGCGATGGAGCGTAAGGTCATGGAAACCTCGCAGCGTTTGCGGGTTGGCAAGCGGAGGGTTAGGCACCTGCTAGCCCTTCAGGTAACCAACCAATGCACCGGCACCGAGGGCAAGCATGGCTAGTGGGGCTGCCCACATGTGCAAGAAGGAAACGATGACTGCTCTGTTGGGGTGATGTGGAAGATAGCGCACCGTGACAGTGGCGCCAACCGAGGGCCGTGGCTCCGCACCACCCGCGACGGCCGTAAAGCGATGCTCTGCGCCCTGGCGATCGGTGAACACGACCACCGGGAGATAGAAGGTAGAGTCGTCGCTACTGCGTATCTCGTGGGCTATGACACGGCCTTCGACATTGATGCCGTTTGCGGCTATGAGCCAGCGACGCACGAATAGCCACAGTGCGCCAGCGAGGAACAGGACGCTCATCGCTCCGAGGTACAGCCGCATGCCGGCGCCTAACGTTTGAGCTCAGCCGCCCGCGGAGCCTGACGCAGCCAGCCGTAGTAGGTCGGCTGCCGGCCAGCCCGCCGCAACAAAAGCCTAGGCGGTGCCATAGACTCTGCGCCAGACAAGATGCCTGCGCCGAAAGCTCACAATCTGCGCAGCCTTGAGCCATGGCGCCAGCAACTGCACGCGTGGCCGGAAGGTGACGACATCGAGGACCCGGCAGCTACCAGATCCGTTGGACTCGATCACGCGGCGGTGCTGCCAGGTACTGAACAGCAGTGAGCTGGACTTCCGCTCCAGCGCGACACGCGGACCATATGGGGCGAAGGCAAGTGATTGCGCAGAGCAGAACTCTGCCATTGACACCGACAGCGACGAGCCGATGCTGAACGTGCGGGTCGAGCCAATCTCCATGTCAGCGGGCCAACGAAGGGTTGGGGCGACACCGCTCGCCGGACCGTGGCATCGCCATCTCACAGTTGCGTACGATCATTTCGTTGCCGCACCGACAAGGCACTCACCCGGCACCTCGAACCCATCCGGCGATTCGAACGTACGCATAGAGCCTTCGATTTCGTTCCACACGGACTCGCGTTCTGGAGGGGGCAGGTGAGCCATCATGGCATTGAATGCACCGAAGGCTTCTCGGGCGACCCGCACGTACTCGGCGGCACTGGGCGCTCTGTGAGGGACCGGCACGGCGTGAACCTCGGGGTCGGCGAATCCGGCCTGACGGAAGACATCTTCGAGTACCCCGCGACCGCCAAGGCTGAAGGGTCCTGGTTGCCCCGCAACGGGAGGCGGGAGTCGCGCGCGCAGGCGGATGATGGAAGCCGGCATGGCTCCCCACGGGTTTCGATCGGGAGTGGAAAACACGACGACCGCGACCCGACCACCGGCTGTCAGAGCACGGCGCCACTCGTGTAGCGCTGTCACGGGGTGCGGCATGTACATCAGACCCAGACGACACAAAACCGCATCGAACGAAGCGTCGGGGAGATCCAGTTTCTCGCCATCCACTGCGCGGGCCTCGATCTGTTCGAGTCCCCGTTCACGGGCGACCTGCAGCGCAAGCTCGACGATCCCTTCCGAGATGTCGGTCGCTAGCACGTAGCCGCCGGGGCCAACTCGCTCGGCGGCACTGACAGCCGGTTCACCTGCGCCGGCGGCGATGTCGAGAATGCGCTGACCCGGCTGAATGCGCGCCAGGTCGAGCATCTGACGGGTCGCCCCGCCATACCAACGATCCAGCGTGGGATTCCAGCGCCGCCATGCGGCGCCGTCCTTGTTCCATTGCTCTCGTTGCGCGTTCTTGTACTTTGCTGCGTCGAATGAGGGTTGCGGATCGGCTACGCCAGTTCTCGCGCTCGGTAAGACCGACGATTGGTACAGCAGACTCGCGAGGCGGTAGCGTACACCTCGACGAGTGCAGCGAAACGTTTGAGACTAACCGAGCGCAGCGGCGATTGCAGTCCGATGTCGCGATTCGCGTGCAGCGAAGGGTCAGGCAGCACGATTGGGTTGAACTGCGGCAGTGCCTGAGATTCTGACGAGCTTCAAGCGAGCAGAGGCGCCGGAGACAACAGCAATCGAGGACTTGGGGCAGCCAAAGTGCTTTGCGACCAGGCCAATGAGCTCGGCATTGGCCTTGCCTTCGACCGGAGAGGAACGAAGGCGAGCGATCCAGGTGCCTGAGTCATCAGGCTCGAGCGAGCTCACCGGGGAACGAGGTTTTGCGCGCACTGTGATGACGAACGAGCCATCGCCTGCTTCTTTCGTGGCACGCCGACTTGTCATTGCCAGTGCAGCCTGACGTTTGAGCGCACCGGAGCGACGCCCGCCGTGGCGCGTCGGTGTGCAGCGAAGGGGTTGGGCGGCATCGCTGGATCGCCGCAAAGCGGGCAAGCGTACGATGCGCGACGCAGCAATCCCTCGTTCCCGACTTGGAGAGCGCAGTGACAGTCACAGGCAGGTGTCTTTGCGGTGCGGTTCGCTGGGAGAGCGCGGAACCGCCAATCACCACGCGGGTGTGCTGGTGCCGCGATTGCCAATACTTGGGCGCAGGCAGTGGAACGGTCGGTGCCTGCTTTCGCATGGCGACGTTCAAGATCGCTGGGCGGACGAGTGACTTCTCGAGTGCGTCGGACAGTGGGAATCGAATGCACCGCCGCTTCTGCCCGGACTGCGGCACTCCGCTCTTCAGCGAGGCCGAGGCGCGACCGCACTTGATCTTCGTTCGAGCCGGGACATTCGACGATCCGAATCTTGCCAACCCGGCGATGACGATCTGGACATCCAGTGCACCGCGTTGGGCATGCATCGATGGAGCTCTGCCGCGCGTGGAGAAGCAACCACCGCCTGCAGCATAGTCGTTCGTCATGCGTCGGCCGCGGCATGGCGCTTGATGCTCAGGGCGTTGCAGGTGGAGCTTCGCTGAAGCTCAAAAGGTCCGCGCCTTGCGCAAGCCAAGGCACTTGGTGCGAGACCCAAATATTTGCCTTTGGACGAACGCCAGGGTCTTCGTTGAACGTAGCCACACGCAAGATGACTTGCGGCTGGGCCACCCACTCAGCCACGAGATGTGTGCCGCAGTTGCTGCAGAAGTGGCGAAGCTTGCCCGGTGAAGACTCGAATGCTCGAACGGTCGCTTCGCCCGAAAGCCAGCGAAAGTGGGTTCTGTCGACTCGCGCCGTGCTCGCAAACGCCGCAGCGTGCGCCTTGCGACAGGTCTTGCAGCGGCAATGGCCGATTGGTCCTGCCAGACGATCAACCTCATAGATCACCGTTCCACAGAGACAGCTTCCTTTCATCGCAGCCATCCAAACAAGACGCCCAACGTTCGGGCAGCGAAGGGTTACGCAGCAGCGATGACATCATGGCAAGTGCTCGACAGTGTCACGGACGAGTAGCTTGGGTACAGCTCGGCGAAGCCTACGTCGATATCAGCAGCCACAGCCTGGCGAACAGCGACGGTATTCACAGTGGGCAACATTGAAGTCGGCAGGCCTCAGTGTGTGGGAAGTCGCTTGACGTAGAAGATGTTCGCGTGCCCGACGGGATGGTTGTTGACCCGCGCCACCTGCTCGTACCCCCGGCGCGCATAGAACCCCGGCGCCTGGAAACTGTGAGAGGACAACAGCACCAAGGCGCAATGTTTCTCCTGTGCATGGCGCTCGATCGCGCTGAGTAGCTCGCTGCCCAGTCCCTTGCCGCGGTGAGGCTCCGAAACCCACAGGTACGAGACATAGCAGCAGCCGCCCCAGGTATAGCCGGACGCACCCGCCTCAGGGTTGGCAGACCCGCTCGGGTGGACAGCGGTGAACGACTCGCCGTCGTGATACCCGGTGACGGCGGCGTTGTACTCGTAGACACGTTGCGCCAGGAAGGCCTCGATGGCTGGTGCCTCGTCTGTGCGAATCGCGATCGTGGGCATGGCATGCCTAACGTTTTGACATGAGGGACGATCGCAAGTGAGCGAAACCCGCTTGTGGACGTCCCACCGATGGAATGGACACTACGCCGAGCGGTTCGAGTGCCTTGAGGAAGAACGCTTTGCCGCAGCAGAGGGTTAGGCCTCGGCGATTGCTGCAATGGAGACCTTCAGGCCGGGGATTCGTGCAGGCAACTTGGCACCTTGCCGCGCCGGTGGGTCGGAAGGGAACCACCTGAGCCACTCCTCATTCATGCCCGCAAAGTCGTCCTCGTCCGCGAGCACGATCGTAGCGCTGACGATCTTGTCCAGCGAGCTGCCTGCTGCCTCGAGGATGGCCTGTATGTTGGTCAGGCACTGTCCGGTTTGTTCTTGAATGGTTGTGCCCTTGATGACCCCTGTAGCGGGGTCAGTTGGGGCGGTGCCTGAGACGAACACCAGGCCAGCCGCCTTGACGGCTTGGCTGTACGCCGGCGGTGGCTTGGCAGCCTTTGGCGTGAACACGATGTGACGAGCCATTGCTTTGCCTTAGAAGTGGGAGCCTTGGAGAAAGCACTCACGGGCCCGGGAGAACTCGTGTTCCTCCGCAAGGCTGCGGCCCCAATGCGCCAGAACAGAATGCTCCAGCCTTACCCAGCCGTGAGCACTCGCAAGGCCAAGTGCATCCGCGAACATGGCATTGGCCTCAGTGCGGATCGCGGCACGAGGATGCCCTGACCATCAGGCCTTGGTGAGCCGCTCCTGGGCGGCCTTGCGATCGGACGCCACCTTCTGCGCATGCGGGCGTTGGCCGATGACCGCGGCATAGCTCTTCCAGTCCACGTCGTGCGCGAGCAGCATGTCCTCACCGAACACCAAACGGCTGGCCATCCCCACCAGCGGCAGGTGTGGCCATGCCGCGCAATCGGCCTGGGTGAATGAGTCGCCGGCGACGTAGGGCGAGAACTTCGCGAGGCGCTTGAAGGCCGGGATGTTCTTCCCCAGGCGCTTGCGCACGTTGACTTTCGTGTCCTCGCTCACCGTTCCACCGAAGAACGCCTGCGCGTACAGCTCGCGCGCCACGAGCTCGAGGTGCAGGTCGACGAAGATAGACAGCTCGCGCACTTTGGCCGCGGCGTAGGGGTCGACCGGCAGCAGGGGAGGATTCGGCTGGATCGCTTCCAGGTAGCTCATGATCGCTTCGCTTTCGCACAGCGGGCCATGCGGCGTGCGGATGAACGGCACCTTGCCAAGCGGTGAACAAGAGAGCACGGCCTCGTCTTTGGAGCCGGTCTTGACATGCTCTTCCTCGAACGCGATGCCCTTTTCCAGCAAGGCCAGCTTGACCTTGTTGTAGTAGTTCGAGATGGCCATGCCGCACAGCGTGATCATTGGACGTCTCCTTGGGTACGTGGCCACAGTGTAGGCAGGCAAGAGGCTCCAGCGACCAGGTGGCAGCGCGCCTCAGGCCACAGCGGCGATCGCCGCGTTGAACGTCGGGCTCGGGCGCATGACGGCCTTCACCTTCTCGCTGTCCGCCTTGTAGTAGCCGCCGATGTCCGCCGGCTTGCCCTGCACCGCGGCGAGCTCGGCGACGATCTTCTGCTCTCTCGCCGCAAGCGTCTCAGCGAGCGGTGCAAAGTGTGCGGCCAGCGCCGGGTCGTCCTTCTGCGTCGCCAGCTCCTGCGCCCAGTACATCGTCAGGTAGAACTGGCTGCCGCGGTTGTCGAGCTCGCCGGTCTTCGGCGACGGCGACTTGCGGTTGTCGAGCAGTTTGCCGGTGGCGGCGTCGAGCGTTTTTGCCAGGACCTTGGCCTTGCCGTTGCCGGTCTTGAGGCCCAGCTCCTCCAGACTCACCGCGAGCGCCAGGAACTCGCCGAGCGAATCCCAGCGCAGGTGGTTCTCCTCGACGAGCTGCTGCACGTGCTTGGGCGCCGAGCCACCGGCACCGGTCTCGTACATGCCGCCGCCGGCCATCAGCGGCACGATCGACAGCATCTTCGCGCTCGTGCCGAGCTCCATGATCGGGAACAGATCGGTCAGGTAGTCGCGCAGGATGTTGCCAGTGGCCGAGATCGTGTCGAGCCCGCGCACGACACGCTCGAGCGTGTAGCGCATCGCCCGCACCTGCGACATGATCTGGATGTCCAGGCCTTCGGTGTCGTGGTCCTTGAGGTAGGTCCGCACCTTCTTGATCAGTTCGTTCTCGTGCGGGCGGTACGGATCGAGCCAGAACACCGTCGGCATGCCCGAGTTGCGGCAGCGTGTGACGGCGAGTTTGACCCAGTCGCGGATCGCCGCGTCCTTGACCTGGCACATGCGCCAGATGTCGCCGGTCTCGACGTTCTGCGTCAGCAGCACCTCGCCGGTGGCGAGGTCGGTGATGTTGGCGACGCCGTCCTCGGGGATCTCGTAGGTCTTGTCGTGTGAGCCGTATTCCTCGGCCTGCTGCGCCATCAGGCCGACGTTCGGCACGGTGCCCATCGTCCTCGGGTCGAACGCGCCGTTCCACTTGCAGAAGTTGATCATCTCCTGGTATATGCGCGCGAACGTGCTCTCGGGCATCACCGCCTTCACGTCCTTCAGGCGTCCATCGGCGCCGTACATCTTGCCGCCGGCGCGGATCATCGCGGGCATCGACGCGTCGACGATGACGTCGCTCGGCGAGTGGAAGTTCGTGATGCCCTTCGCCGAATCGACCATCGCGAGCTCAGGCCGGTGCTCGTGGCAGGCATGAAGGTCGCGCTCGACCTCCTCGCGCTCGGTCTCCGTGAGCTTGTCGAGCTTGCTGTACAGGTCGACCATGCCGTTGTTGACGTTCACGCCGAGTCGCTCGAACAGCTTGGCGTGCTTCTCGAACGCCGCCTTGTAGAAGATGCGCACGCAGTGGCCGAAGACGATCGGGTGCGAGACCTTCATCATCGTCGCCTTGACGTGCAGCGAGAACATCACGCCGTACTTGCGCGCGTCCTCGATCTCGCGCTCATAGAAGGCAAGCAGCGCCTTTTTGCTCATGAACATCGAATCGATGACTTCGCCCGCCAGCAGCGATACCTTGGGCTTGAGCACCAGCGTCTTGCCGCTCTTCGTGATCAGCTCCATCTTGACGTCGCGCGGGCGATCGATCGTCATCGACTTCTCGCCGTGGTAGAAGTCGCCGCCGTGCATGTGCGACACGTGCGTGCGCGACGCCTGCGCCCACTCGGCCATCGAGTGCGGATTCTTGCGCGCGTACTCCTTCACCGCCCGCGGCGCACGCCGGTCGGAGTTGCCTTCCCGCAGCACGGGGTTGACGGCCGATCCAACGCACTTCGCGTAGCGCGCGCGGATCGCCTTCTCCTCGTCGGATTTCGGGTCCTCGGGGTAGTCGGGTACCTTGTAGCCCTTGCTCTGCAGCTCTTTGATCGCGGCCAGCAATTGCGGCATGGACGCGCTGATGTTGGGCAACTTGATGATGTTGGCGTCCGGCTCGAGCGTCTTCTTCCCCAGTTGCGTCAACGTATCGGGCACGCGCTGCTCGGGCGTCAGGAAGTCTGAAAAGCTGCCGAGGATGCGGCCGGCGACCGAGATATCGGCGAGCTCGACCCGCACGCCCGCGGGCTTGGCGAAGGCGCGGATGACGGGCAGAAAGGCGGCGGTCGCCAACGCCGGCGCTTCGTCGGTTAGCGTGTAGATGATGGTCGGCTCGTTGCTCATGCGCAGTCTCCAGAGTGCGGCAGTCCTCCGGGCACGCGAACACGCGGCGCCTGCTGCCGTTGAGCCAGAGAATGTACCGGACGGCTTCCGCCCAGGTTGACGGCAGCCTGACGAGGACGCGCTCGGCGCGCTTCTGGCGCGGTCGCTCGGAAAGGCCTTCGGGGCTCCGATACCCGACGCATTGCAGTGACCATGCGGGTCTGGCCTCGGCGATGGACCGCCCGGGAGCTAGCATCCGCAACAAATGACGACGGCCATCGCCGCCGGTTCTCGGCCATGACAGCGTCCTCCATGCATGTGCTGATTGCGGGCGCGGGCATCGCCGGCCTCGCGACCGCGCTGGCGTTGCAGCGCAGCGGCGCAACGGTGACGATTGTTGAGCAATCGAGCGCGCTGCGCGAATTTGGCGCGGGACTGCAGATCTCGCCGAACGGATCGCGGGTTCTCCTTGCGCTGGGCTTGGGGGCGGCCCTGGAACCTGTGGTCTGCGCGGCCGCTGCGAAGGAAGTGCGGTTGTGGAACAGCGGCCGCCGGTGGCCCTTGTTTGACCTCGGTGCCGATGCGCTGGCGCGCTTCGGCGCGCCGTACTGGATGGTGCACCGCGGTGACCTGCATCGCGTGCTGCTCGCTGCGGTGCGTGCGCAGCGGTCCGACGCGGTGCGCCTGGGCGCCAAGGCCTGCGGCTTCGAGTCGATCGATGGCGGCGCGCGCATCGCGCTGCAACTCGACGACGGTTCCGCGCTGACGGCCGACGCGCTGCTCGCCGCCGACGGCGTGCATTCATCATTGCGCCGGGTCGCGTTTGGCTCGGGGGCCGCGGAGTTCACCGGGCTGATGGCCTGGCGCGGCGTGGTGCCCACGGCCGCGCTGCCGGCGGCGTTGCGCGAGCCGGTTGGGGTCAACTGGATCGGGCCGGGCGGCCACGTGATCACCTATCCGCTGCGGCGTGGCGAGTTGCTGAACGTGGTGGGCATCGTCGAGCGCGACGACTGGCGTGCCGAGGGCTGGAGCGATCCCGGCGCGCACGCGGAATGGCGGCGCGACTTCGTGGGTTGGCACACCGACATCCAGCGCCTGATCGACGCTGTGGAGCAGCCCTACAAGTGGGCGCTGCTCAGCCGGCCGGCACTGCCCGCGTGGACGCGGGGCCGGCTGTGCCTGCTGGGCGACGCCGCGCATCCGACGCTGCCGTTCCTGGCGCAAGGCGCGAACATGGCGTTGGAGGACGCGTGGCTGATCGCACGTTGCCTCATCGAGCGCGACGAGCCGGTGCCGCAGGCGCTGCAGCGCTTCGAGCGCATGCGGCGGGCGCGCTGCACGCGCATCGTGCAAGGCGCGGCCGACAATGCGCACCGTTTCCACAACCGGCAACTGGCCGACCCGGACAGTGCGGTGGCTTACGTGGATCGCGAGTGGGCCCCCGAGCGCGTGCGCCAGCGCTACGACTGGCTGTTCGAATACGACGCTCTCCGATTGTCGTTGCATTGAGTCCTGACATGTCCGACGCATCCTCCTCGTCACCGCATCCGAGCACCGCTGCGCACTTCATCGACGGCCTGGTCGACTGCGGCATCGAGCACCTGTTTTGCAACCTGGGCACCGATCATGTCTCGCTGATCGAGGCGATGGCCGAGCACGCTGGGCGCGGCCAGGTGCAGCCGCGCGTGTGGTTGTGCCCGCATGAGAACGTGGCGATCCACATGGCCGCCGGCTACGCGGCGCTCACCGGGCGCGGCCAGGGCGTGCTGGTGCACGTCGATGCCGGCACGGCCAATGCGGCGATGGGCCTGCACAACCTGTTCCGCTCGCGCTGGCCGGTGCTGCTGATGGCCGGCCGCTCGCCGTTCACGTTGCGCGGGGAACTGCCAGGCTCGCGCGACAACTACATCCACTTCGTGCAGGACCTGTTCGACATCGGCAGCCTGGTACGGCCTTACGTCAAGTGGGAGTACGCGCTGCCCAGCGGCGTGGTCACCAAGGAGGTGCTGCGCCGCGCGCACAGCGTGATGCACAGCGACCCGCAGGCGCCGGTGTTCCTGACCTTGCCACGCGAGACGCTGGCCGAGTCGTGGCCGGCCGAGCGCGTGGCCGCATTCCCCGAGCAGCGCTACGGCGCGGTGCGCGCGGGTGGCATTTCGAACGAAGACGCGCGCCGCATCGCCGAGCGGCTGCTGCGCGCGCAACAACCGGTGGCGATCACGTCCTACCTCGGCCGCAAGCCCGAGGCCGTGGCGGCGCTGGAAGCGCTGGCGCTTGGCGCGGGCGTGCGGGTGCACGAGTTCATGCCGACGGCGCTCGCCATCTCGCGCGAGTCGCCGTGCTTCGGTGGCTTCGATCCGGCGCGTGCGGTGGCCGGTGCCGACGTGGGCCTGCTGCTCGACGTCGACGTGCCGTGGCTGCCGCAGTTCGTGCGGCCCGATGCCGCGACGTCGTGGATCCACCTCGACATCGACCCGCTGAAGCAGGACTTCCCGGTCTGGGGCTTTGCCACCGACGTGCGCCTGCAGGCCGACTGCGCCACCGCACTCACGCAGGTGCTCGGTGCCGTGC
>DASTZF010000402.1:0-12167 GCA_035764445.1 Burkholderiaceae bacterium | reverse complement strand
ATCTATACCAGGGCAACACGGCGCACCTGTTGCTCGATGGCCCGGCCACGTTCGCGGCGATGAAGAGCGCGATCGCGCGCGCACGTGGCCGTGTGCTGCTGGAGACCTACATCGTCGACAGCAGTGCGACTGCCAACGAGCTGGCCGCACTGCTGGTGCACAAGGTCGCCCAAGGCGTGCGTGTGGCACTCATCTACGACGGCCTCGGCTCGATCAGAACCGATGCGGCGTACTTCGACCGCCTGGCCAAGGCGGGTGTGGCCGTGTGCAAATTCAATCCGGTCAATCCGCTGGAGCGACCGGGCTACTGGGACATCAATCACCGCGACCACCGCAAAGTGCTGGTGGTCGACCAGGAGGTCGCCTTCACCGGCGGCATCAACATCAGTCGTGTCTATTCGTCGGGCTCGCTCGGCCGTCAGCGAGGCGACTCCGGGGCGTCGCAAGGCGGCTGGCGAGATACCCAGATCGAATTGCGTGGTCCGGTGGTGCAGGCATTCGCGCACAGTTTTACGCGCACGTGGGCGGATCAAGGCTGCAAGGGCGCGCTCGGGGAGCCGCCACCGCCTGCCGTGGCGACGCCCGGACAGCGTGTGGTGCAGGTGCTCGAAAGCGACCCGCGCGATCGCTACAACCGCATCTACACGGCGCTGCTGGCCGCCATCGAGGCGTCGCAGCGCAGCGTCTGGCTGACGATGGCGTACTTCGCACCCGGCGACGAGATGATCGCCGCCCTGACCGCGGCCGCCCGGCGCGGCGTCGATGTCGTGCTGGTGCTGCCCGGGCGCAGCGATTTCTCGCTCGTGCTGCACGCCGGCCGCTCTTACTACGAGCAGCTGCTCGCCGCCGGTGTGCGCATTCATGAAATGGAAGACGCGGTGATGCATGCCAAGACCGCGGTCATCGACGGCGTCGTGTCGACTGTCGGGTCGAGCAACATGGACTGGCGCAGCTTGGTGGCCAACAGCGAGATCAATGCCATCGTGCTCGGACGCGACTTCGGCGCGCAAGTCGAGGCGGTGTTCCGGCGCGATCTCGCGAACTCGCGGGCGATCGAACTCGACGCTTGGCGACGACGCGAATTGAGCGACCGCTTCATGGAGCAAATGGGTCGCTTCGCCGAGCGCCTGTTATAGCGGCAAGACCCCGCGGCGCGGCAGGAGCGCCGCTTGCCCGATGCACCTCGGCCCCCACCTGGCGGGATTCAACGCTTGTCGCCGATGTCGCAGTCCAGCCCCGCTTTGCGCACACCACTGTGCGTTGCGATCGCCCGCCGCATGCGGGTTGGTCTGCTGCTCGCGGCAGCCGCAGCCGGTCCGGTGTGGGCCACCAATACTTCCGCAACGCCGGTGCTCATGGCACCGGTGGAGACGGCGCAGTTCAAGCCGGTGCCGACGAAGCCGGTGCGCGCCGAGTCAGAGCCGGCGTCCAATGCGGTCAACCTCAATGCGGTCAACCTGCAGGGCAATCCGCTACCCGCCGTGACGCCGACCGCCGATTCGGTGCGGGACGCCTTCCTGCGCGGCGAAGCGCACGAGCAGGCCGACACGGCGACGCCGAGAGCAGCAAAGCCGAAGGCGGCGCCACGATCGCCGGTGCAAGCCAAAGCAACGCCGACGCCCGCTGCGGCGCCCAGCCCATCCGTCAAGGCCGCCAAGGGCATCGAGCCGCCCGTCGCGGCAGCGATGTCCAGCGACGCGTTCGCTGCGTTGATGCGCGTGCTGCTCACCAGCGACAACGGCGATGCTCCGTTCGCCATCGTCGACAAACGCAACGCTCACCTGTGGCTGTTCGACGCGCAGGGTGAGGCGCGCGGCGACACGACGGTGCTGCTGGGTCTCGCACGCGGCGACGACACCGTGCCCGGCATCGGCGGCAAGCCGCTGGCGCGCATCCGCGACGGCGAGCGCACCACGCCGGCGGGCCGCTTCGTCGCCGAGCCCGGGCGCAACGCCCGCGGCGACGACGTGTTCTGGGTCGACTACGACGCCGCAGTGTCGATGCACCGCGTGCACGAAGTGAATCGGGGCGAGCGTCGTCTGCAGCGGCTGGCGAGCACGCGAGCCGCCGACAAGCGCATCTCGTACGGCTGCATCAACGTCCCCACCGCGTTCTTCGACCAGATGCTGTCGCCGCTGTTCGACGGCCAACGACCGGTGGTTTACCTGCTGCCCGAGACACGGTCGCTGCACACCATCTTCGACACGGCCGACAACCTGGCGGTGAGCCAGCAGCGACAACCAGCCAGCGAGGGACCGCCATGGCGGGCACCGACGAGCACAGTTTCGGAGTTTTCAAGCCGGTTGATCATGTGGTGATCTCGTTCGCGTCGGCCGAGCAAGCCGACGCGGCGGCGCAGGCATTGGCCGGGATCGGCCTGCGCGGATCCAACACGGTGCGCCGCTTGACCGACCGCGAGATGCTGGCGCAGATCGATGCCGACCTGAAGCGCGCGAGCCCGCTCGCATCGATCGGCCAGGAGGTCAATCTGATCAAGGCGCACCGCGCTTTGGCCCAGCGCGGCTATCACTGGCTGGTCGTTCACGCGCCTGACGATCGACAGGCCGCGCGCGTGGCGCAGGTTGCGCGCAACCATGGTGCGGAACGCGCGCAGCGCTACGGCAACTTCATCATCGAAGAGTTGATCACGCCGCGGGTGCGACAAGTAGCCGAGTCACCGGACCGCGGTCTCGACACGCAAACACGCTCCGGCAGCGAGGCCGAACGCGCGCAAGCACCGCCGCTGCGACGCGAAAAGCTGCACGTCCCGCGGCGCACACGCTGACGATTCGCGGCATGCGTTTTGCCGGTGAGGCGCGCACCTTACCGGAGGACCACCATGCCCATTGAATCACCTTTTCCGACGTCGCCGTCGACGCCCTCGGATCCGCAGGCCACCGAGCGGCGCGACACACCCATGATGAGCTCGTCGAATGACGCCGATCTGCAGCACGACGTGCAACGCGGCGTCGATGCTACGCGCGGCGGCGCTGCTTATGCCGATGATCTGATCGGCCGCATCGCGCAAGGCGCGCATCAGGCGATCGATCGCCTGGCCGAAGGCGCGGTACCGCGCCTGCAAGAGAGCATGGCCAGCGCCGGCGAGTCGCTGCACGCGCGTACCGATCGCGCGCGCGAGGCGGCCGATGAGTGGACCGAGAGCCTGCGCTGCACCGTGCGCGAGAACCCGCTGGCATCGCTTGGTGTGGCGTTGGCGGTCGGACTGCTGCTCGCGCGGCTGGCGCGCTAGTCCGTGGCCGACGTCGGCGCGCAGAGCGCTGCGCCCGCTGCGCGCGGCGCCTCCGAATCGCTGTTCGACCTGGCGCGTTCGGTCCTGCGCGAGCTGCCCGCGCTGATCGGTGACCGCGTCGAGCTGCTGGCGCTCGAGCTGCAGCGCGCCGGTGCTGCGCTGGCGCAGCTGGTGGCGTTGGCCACTGCGGCCGCGATCTTCGCGCTGACCGCTTGGCTGGCGCTGTGGGGCGTGCTGGTCGGGTTGTTGATCGCGCTGGGTCTGCACTGGGCCGCCGCGCACGCGGTCGCCCTGTTGGTCAATGTGGCTGCCGCCGCGTGGACGCTGTGGCGCGTCCGCTCGCTGGCGCGGTTGCTGGGCCTGCCGGCCACGCGCAGGCACCTGATGATCGGCCTTGCCGTGCCGCCGGAGCGCGCGCCGGCACAGACCAAAGTCCACGATGAAGAACCTGCGGTCACCCCCGGATCGGTCGCCGCCTCCTGAGCTGTCGGGCTCGGCATCGCTCGACGATCGCATCCGTGCCGTCGAGCAGCGACTGGTCGCGCGCGAGCAGACACTGGCGCTGCGCTTCGACGCATTCGCCGATCGTCTGCGCGCGGCAACGCGACCGCGACGCGTGCTGCCGCCTGCCGTCGGCATTGGGGTGGCGCTGTTCGTTTTGTTGTGGCTGCTTCGCACGCGCGTGCCGCCGCCCATCGCGCACGCGCGGCAAGGTGCACCGGCGGCGGGCGGCGAAGGATCGTGGGCACAGTGGCTCGCGCTGGCCTGGCCGCTGCTGCCGACGGCCTGGCGTGCGCGTGTCAGCCCGGCCAGCGCCGCGGCCCTGGTGAGCGTCGGCCTGCCGCTGGCCGAGCGTCTGTTGACGCGGCCGTCGTACCCGCCGCTGGACACGGTGGCGCGCTTGGATCTCGCGCGCTACGCCGGTACCTGGTACGAGATCGCGCGTCTGCCGGTGCCGTCGAAGGCTCGGTGCGATGGTCAGCCGCGTGCGCACTACGCGCTGCACGGCGACGGGTTGCTGGTGCGCAACGCGTGCCCGCACCATGGAAAACAGCGCACCGCAAGCGGCGTGGCGCGCACCGTGCCGGGCAGCGGCGGGGCGAAGCTGAAGATCAGCCTGTGGCCCGCGTGGCTGCGCTGGCTGCCACCCGCATGGTCGGACTATTGGGTGCTTCACGTCGACGAAGGCTATCGCGTGGCCGTGGTCGGCCACCCCGATCGTCGTCATTTGTGGCTGCTGTCGCGCGAACGGCGGCTCGACGCTGCGCGGCTTGACGCGCTGTTGCGCTTCGCCGGCGCACGTGGGTTCGCGGTCGAGCGCTTGATCGTGTCGCAGCCGGCCTGAAGCGGCGCTCGCCGCCGCGGCCCGCCATGCCTGCTGGGCATCCGCATTGCCGCGATCGGGCAGCGGGCGCGAAAGGCCATCATGGAAAGCAAAGCCCGGTTGTTCGGTCACTCGGTCCACCAGTCGCTGGTGGCGTTCCCGGTCGGGCTGCTCATCACCGCGGTCGTGTTCGATGCGATCGCGTTGCTGGGTGGCAACGCGGCCCTTGTCCTGATCTCGTATCGCATCATCGGCGCTGGCCTTATCGCAGCAGCCATCGCCGCGCCGTTCGGCCTGATCGATCTGCTGGCCGTTCCGCGTGGCACGCGCGCCGCGCGGATCGGCGTGCTGCATGCCGTCGGCAACGTCATCGTGCTGCTGGCGTTCATCGGCAGCTGGGTGCTGCGCTGGCAGCACGACGGACTGCCGACCGTGTTGGCGCTGCTGCTGTCGTTCGCCGGCGCTGCGTTGCTGCTGGTGACCGGCTGGCTCGGTGGCGAATTGGTGTCGCGCATGGGCATCGGTGTGCTCGATGGCGCGCACCCCAACGCGCCCAGTTCGCTCGACCGCCATGCGCCGATGACGGTCGACGGCGTGCCAGACCACGCGTCGGTGCGACGATGACGGGCCGGCGGCGCGCGGCCCGGGCCGCGCTCGCGCTGGTCGGCGTCACGGTGGTCGCAGGGGTCGCCGGTGAGGCTACCGGTTGGCCGTTCCTGCAGCGGCCGCTGCGCGATGCGCTGCAACGCGCGGCTGGCGTGCCGGTGCAACTCGATGGCCGCTTTCGCGTGCACTTGCTGTGGCGCCCGCGTCTGCAGATCGAGCACCTGACGGTGGGTGCGGCGCCGGACGTGCCGGCGCCGCACTTGATCGACGGCCGCCGCGTCACGCTCGGCTGGCGCTGGGCCGACATCTGGCGCTGGCGCCGCGGTGAGGCGCTGACGTTGCGTTCGCTCGGCGCCGATGCGCTCGACGTGCATTTGGTGCGCTTGGCCGACGGCCGCGCCAGCTGGCAGATCGGCCATCAGCAGCGCGCCGTGAAGCAGCCGGGACAGCCGCAACCGCTGCCGCGCGTCGGACGCCTGCAGGTCGCCGACGGCCACATCGCGATCGACGATCACGTGCTCGACACGCAATTGCGCATCGACGTGCGCGGCGGAGAGGGCGCTGGACAGGACGAGTCGGAGATGCGTGCGCCCAATGGCTACCACGCGACGATCGGCGGCCGCTATCGTGCGCTGCCGCTGAAGCTCACCATCCGCAGCGGCGGTGCGTTGCCGTTGCTGCGCGACGCGGACGATGACGAGGACCGCGCCGCGATGACGCCATTGCGCGTCGAGGGCGAACTCGGCAATTCGCGCGTGATCTTCGACGGCCAGGCCGCCGCTCTGATGGGGGCCCGCCACATCGATGGCGCCATCCGCTTCAGCGGTCCTTCGCTGGCGACGGTGGGCGAGCCGTTGGGGCTCACGCTGCTGCAGACGCCGCCGTTCAGCCTGCTCGGTCGCGTTGCGCACCACAACGGCGTGTGGACGCTGCGCACCGAGCGCGCGACGATCGGCCGCAGCGAGCTGGCCGGCGAATTCCGCTACGACACGCACGCCAAGCCGCCGCGGCTCAGTGGCAACGCCACCGGGCCGCAATTGCGGCTGGCCGACCTCGGGCCGGCGATCGGCGCGCCGACCGGCGGCGCTGCGCCACCGAGCGGCACCGCGTCGGCGCCCCGCGGATACGTACTGCCGCGCAAGCGCTTCGACCTGCCATCATTGAGTGCGATGAATGCCGACGTGCAGCTGGCGATCGATCAACTCGTCTTCTCGACCAGCGCCATGACGCCGCTGCGCGGCCTGCGCACGCACGTGCTGCTCGACGGTGGCGTGCTCGAGCTGCAAGGCCTGCAGGCCGAGGTGGCGGGCGGTCGGGTCAGCGGCACGACGCGACTCGATGCGCGCAGTCAGCCGGCACGCTGGGCCGCGCAACTGCGCTTCGGCGGTGTCGACGTGGCCGGATGGGTGCGCGGCGTCCGCACGGCCGAAGGCGAACGCAAGGCGCCCTCGTCGGACGATGCACAGGCGCTGCGTCGGCAACGCGAGGCCGCGCGTCGCGGTGCCGAGCAGAAGGCGCCGGCCTATCTGACCGGCGAGCTTGCAGCGAGCGTCGATGTGACCGGGGCCGGTCACTCGACCGCCGAGATCCTGTCGACGCTCGAAGGGCCGATTCACGCGACGGTGCGCGAAGGCACGATGTCGCACCTGGTCACCGAGGCGCTGGGCGTCGACGTCGCGCAAGCGCTCGGCGTGATGATCAAGGGCGACGACGCGCTGCCGTTGCGCTGCGCGCGCTTGGACTTCGAAACTCACGGCGGCGTGATGAAGCTGACCCGCGGTGTGTTCGACAACCCCGACAGCACGATCCGGGTCGCGGGTCAGCTCGACCTGCGCACCGAGCAGCTCGCGCTGGCGGCGCGCGCGCGGCCGAAGGACGTATCGCCCGTCTCGCTGCGTTCGCCCATCACCGTGTCGGGCACGCTGCAATCACCCAAAGTGGGCATCGAACCCAGCACGTTGGGCGTGCGTGCCTTGGGCGCGCTCGCGCTTGGCGCGCTGGCCGGCCCGTTGGCGGCGGTGATTCCACTGGTCGATCCGGGAGAAGCTGAGCAGGGCGATCCGTGCGTGACCGGCAACAGCGCCGAGGCATCGCCCAAGCCGTCACGGTCCGCGGCCACGAAGAACGAGCGCGTCACGCGCTGAGCGCGCGGGTCGGCCTGTGGACCAGCATGCGTCTTGTGCAGGGCAGCCCACTTGGCTACAGCGATTGCTGCCGAAAGATCCTCCCTCCCGATTACCGAGAACGCATCCGCACGATGGCCCATCACGACATCGCGATCGAGTCGGCGGCTCGATTGACAACATTCATCGCGCTCGCGGCGCTGCTGGCCAGCAGCTGGCGCCACGTTCGCGAGATTCATCAACGGCACATGGCCGAGCGTCCAGACGCCAAGCCCGAGAAGCTGCAGATGTGGGAAGACGAGGGAGGGCAGAGCCACATGCCTGACAAGCCGTCGCAGTGAGCGGCGGAAGGACGCGGCGGCACATCGATTGCTGCTCCGCGCATGAGTGCGCCGGGCGTGTTCCGGGCGTGAACCCATTGCAGTCACAGAGGAAGGATTCGACATGACCCCATCGACCAGCACCAGCTCGACCGTTTCTGACCTGTCCAGCGGTATGTCCTCGTCGGTCGATCGTATGGCGCGCAGCGCGCACAGCGCGGTCGATCGCGTGGCCGAGACCGCCAGCACGGCAGTCGGACGCGTGCGCAGCGGCGTCACCGATGCGCTGAGCACCGCCAGCGACAAGATGCAGGGCCTGACGTCGTCGCGGGATCAGTGGGTGGACAACTGCCGACAGACGGTGCGCGAGCATCCGCTCGCGGCGGTCGGCATCGGCTTGGCCGCGGGCTACCTGATCGCGCGCTGGCTGCGTTCCTGACGCGGCGGCCCCGGCGGCCGCGCGAGGCCCCGCCTCGCGCGGTCCCCGCGCCGCGCAGCACTGACCTGCGGTGCTTGAGCGATGAGCGCGAGGCATAAAGGAAGACCTCCCCGCAATATCGCTGCCCCCGCGAAGCGTCGCGGGCAGGTCGCGGTAGCGCGCGAGCGCGACGCCGAGCCGCGCCTGCCGCATGAGCATGACGAGTCGGCGGACAGCCAGGCGCAGGCCAGCGGTCAGCAGCGGGAGGTCGGCCGCAAAGCATTCGACGATCTCCAGGCGGCCCGCGTCGACACCGATCTCGGTCCGGTGCTCGAGGAGCTGTTCCGCACCCACCTGCAGTCCAGCGGACCTCCGGCGGGCAAGCGCAGGCGGCCGCGCTGAAGCTCAGCGCCGCCCCTGGCCTTCGAGACGTCGGCGCGGCAGCAGCAGCGAGCGCAGGCTCGGTGCCGGCCGGTGCGCGCCCTCGAGGTACGCGCTCCACAAGCGAAGGTGGCGGTTGCGCCTGCACAGGCTGCGGATACCCACCAGCACCGGTACCGCGAGCATCGCGCCTGCGATGCCCCACAGCCAGCCCCAGAACATCACCGAGAGAAAGACGGCGAGCGGGCTCAACGTCAGGCGTCGTCCGACGAACCACGGACTGACTAGGTTGCTCTCGACCGCATGGATGGCGACAAAGGCCATGGCCGGGGCCAGCATGTCGAGTGCGGTGTCGAAGGTCAGCATGCCGGCCAGCGCCAGCATCGTCGCGGTGATCACCGGGCCGATGTAGGGAATGAAGTTCAACGTGCCGGCCACCACGCCCCACAACAGCGGGTTCGGCAACCCGAGCATCCACACCGCGACCAGCGTGACACCGGCGACGCCGACGTTGACCAGCGCCAGCGTGCCGACGAAGCGACCGATGTCGCGCTCGACGTGTCGCACGCCGGCCACCAGCAGCGCGCGGCTGCGCCGCCGCGGGATCGCCTCGACGCTGCGCGACAGCATCCAGTGCTCCGACGCCAGCAGGAAGTACAGCAGGATGATCGTCGCAGCAGCCGACAACCCGAACGACAGCACCTTGCCGATCACCACGCGCGTGAAAGCCACGCCCTCGGTGGCCAACTGATCCTTCAGCGGATCGGTGCCGCCAGCCCCACGGTCGGCCACCGCAGCCTTGCTCGCAGGCGCGCGTGCCGGTGGGCCCCCGGGGCGCAGGATCGACGTGCGCAGGCGATCGATCTGCGCCATCACCTGCGCGACCGTCGAGGGGGCGCGCTCCCACCACTGCGAGGCCGGGCCGATCAGCGTGCTGGTCAGCAACAGCGTCACCGCGAGAAAGAAAGCCACCACGAAGGCGGCACCCAACGTCTCGGGCACGCCCCCACTGCGCAACGTGCGCACGATGGGCGCAAAGACGAACGTCAGCACGATCGCGGTGGTGATCGGCAGCAGCAGCGGCGCTGCCACCTTCAGCAGCAGCACGATCGCGATCGCGAGCAACCCGTGCAGCGCCCGGCTCTTCCAGCGCGCCTGGGGCGCACCGGCGTCAGCGGGCGACAGCGGGGTTTCCATGGTTCACGCGTGAGCGCAAGCGAAGGCGCCACGCCGGGTGGCGTCGCGACGGAAGCGAGACGCGCCGAATAAGCAGAGGGCTGCGAGACGATGCCCCCGATCGCATGCAGCCCGCTGCGGCCATGTTGGACTCCTCGTGATAACGGTGACGTGGCGTGACTGCTAGCGCGCGTCACCTGATGATCGATGCCTCAGCAAACAGCAGGCCCATCGGCGCCGCTGCGGCATGCCGATTGCTGCTGTGGTGCATCGGCCGGCGGTTCGCGACCCGTAGCATTCACCCCTAGGAGATTGAGCGATGGACGTGATCGTTTGGTTGATCATCGGCGGCATCGTCGGCTGGCTGGCCAGCGTGTTGATGCACACGGACGCCCGTCAGGGCATCCTGCTCAACATCATCGTCGGCATTGTCGGGGCCGCGCTGGCGGGCTTCTTCATCTCGCCGATGGTCGGCGTACCCACCATCAACCAGGGTGTCTTCAGCCTGGGCTCGCTCGTGGTGTCGCTGATCGGTGCGGTGATCCTGCTGGCCGTGGTCAACCTGCTGCGCCGCGGCACTGCGCGCTGAGCGCTCCCGCATCGAGCGGCGGCGGGCGCGCAGCCCGCCGCTACGTTCTTCACGCGTGTGCTGCGTTGTCGACTGCAGCGGTCACCCCCGACGCGTGCGCGCAATGCGCGCAGCAGTACATCGATGCCCCCGCCTCGATGCCGTGGCCGAGGATGCGGCAGCCGCAATGGGCGCATGCCGGTGCCAGCTTGTAGGCGGCGCACTCGAGGCAGTCGAACGTGAAGCGTTGGCCGTTGGCGGCAATCACCTGGAAGGTGGCGGCGTAGTCGTTGCCGCATGAATCGCAGCGAGGCATGGTGAGTCCTTTGCAAGCGGTGGAGTCATGCCGAGGCGGGCAGGTCCGGTGCCCGCGGAATCGGGCGCCCGACGCGGCTCCGCGCCCTCAAGCGGCGAGCGGCCGCAGCGCCCCCGGCTGGCATCGATGTCGGTGGACAGCGCAGGGGCGCGTCGCAGCGACGCCGCCGGGCGGCGGCGCCGACCGGCGCACCGACGCGGCTGCATCCGGCGCAACCGCAAAGTTGCGGCAATTTATGCCAGGGAGCGACGGCGATCGCGTCTGATCAGTGCTGGCCTTCGAGCGCGAGCTCGTCGTCGTGCTCTTCGTAGTGGCTCGGTTCGAACGCGGGCTGATGGTCGCGCCGCAGGGCGGGCACGAAGGCGACGCCGAGATCCTCGGCCAGCTCGGCGCGGCGCGAGGTCATGTCGTCGTACAGCCGGTCCCAATCGATCGGCACGCATGCCAGCATCGGGAACAATTCGCCTTCCTCGTCCTCGACGTGGCGCCGGACATACTCACCCAACGTGTGAAAGCGCTTCCAGTAGCGTTGCTCGTCCGGATCGGCACCCTCGAGCTCGCTGATCACTCGCTGGATGCGGGCATGCTCGATCTGACTCTGGTCGATCAGGTCGGTGCCGGCGACGGCGGCGTGGACGGCCGGATAGAACAGCTGCTGCTCGACGCATGCCAGGACCTTCAGTTCGGCAAACGTGCGCTGCACGACCCGTTGGCAGGCTTGGCTGGCGTGCAGCGATTCAAGGCGATCGAACTCCCGAAACTCCTGGAGCAGGCGCTCGTGGTCGCCGCGCAACAGCCGGATCACGTCGTTGCGTGCGGCCGACACGGCGCGGATGCGGGAATGGGGCATGGATGGCTCTCCTGGTCTTCGTTGAGACAGGCCTCTGGTGGGCCTCGGCGCTCAGTAAGCAAATGCCGTTCCGCCCGTCGATTGCAACCCGAGAGCTGGCGTGGTGCAAATCCGACACGACACGGCACCGCATCCCGGACGCCGCCGTCCGGGCGTTCGGCGCGTCGACGCGGCCGTCGGGGTCAGCGATTGGGACCCAGCATGCTCGCGGGGTCGACCCAGCGGTCGAAGTCTTCGCCGCGCAACCCGCCGACGCCGAGCGCAGCCTCGCGCAGTGACAGGCCGTTCTTGTGCGCGTGTTTGGCGATCAGCGCGGCGCGGTCATAGCCGATGTGCGGGGTCAGTGCGGTCACCAGCATCAGCGAGCGGTCGAGCAACTCGCGCATGCGCGTGGCGTTGACCGTGATGCCGGCGACACAGTGCACCGTGAAGCTGCGCATCGCGTCGCCGAGCAGCCGCATGCTGTCGAGCACGTTGCCAGCGATCAGCGGCTTGCAGGTGTTGAGCTCGAACTGTCCCTGGCTGGCCGCAAAGCCGAGCGCGACGTCGTGGCCGATGACCTGCATGCACACCATCGTCAGCGCCTCGACCTGCGTCGGGTTCACCTTGCCGGGCATGATCGAGCTGCCGGGCTCGTTCTCCGGCAGTTCGAGCTCGCCGAGGCCGGCGCGCGGGCCGCTGCCCATCAGCCGGATGTCGTTGCCGATCTTGATGAGCGCGATCGCGAGCGCCTTGAGGGCCGAGTGCAGCGTCACCAGCGGCTCGTGCCCGGCCAGCGCGGCGAACGGGTTGTCGGCCACCGTGAACGGCGCGCCGAGCCGCTCGGCCAGGCGTC
>DASTZF010000401.1:0-10147 GCA_035764445.1 Burkholderiaceae bacterium | reverse complement strand
TGGCGAACGCGGCCAGCGGCACGCTGCAACTGCCACCGAGCGCGCGCGACACCGCGCGTTCGGCGTGCGCGGCCAGCCAAGTCGGAACGTGGTTCAGCGTCGTCAGCGCATTGCACAGCCGCTGATCGCTGCTGCGCACCTCGATCGCCAGGGCCCCCTGCCCGGCGGCCGGGAGCATCTGCGCGGCCTCGAAGCGCTGCACGATGCGCGCACCGAGGCCGAGCCGGATCAGGCCGGCGGCGGCGAGCACGATGGCGTCGTACTGGCCCTCGTCGAGCTTGCGCAGCCGTGTGTCGAGGTTGCCGCGCAGCGGCTCGACGCGCAGGTCGGGCCGCAGGCCGAGCAACTGCACGACGCGGCGCAAGCTCGACGTGCCAACGCGAGCCCCGGGTGGCAACGCCGCCAACGACGCGTGGCGCGGCGACACGAAGGCATCGCGCGGATCCTCGCGTTCGAGCACCGCCGCCAGCACGAAGCCCTCGGGCAAGTCCATCGGCACATCCTTCAGCGAATGCACCGCGAGGTCGGCACGGCCGTCGGCGAGCGCGGCCTCGAGTTCCTTGACGAACAGCCCCTTGCCACCGACCTTCGACAACGTACGGTCGAGGATCTCGTCGCCACGAGTGGTCATGCCGAGCAGCCGCGCGTCGATCGCGCAGCGCTCGCGCAGCAAAGCGCGCACGTGCTCGGCCTGCCACAGCGCGAGGCGGCTTTCACGGGTGGCGATGACGGCCTGCTCCAACATCGTACGATTATCCGCCGCGGCCGTGCGCGGCCTGAGGCAGGAGCGCCGGCCCTCCGGCCGTGCGTTCAGGCAGCTGGCGTCACGGCCGCAGCGGTGTGCCGCTGGCCACCCGCGTGCCGTGCAGCGCGCCGTCGCGCGCTTCGCGCCACAGCCGCTCGACGGTCGCGCAATCGAGCGCACGGCTGGCGACACCAGGCGTCGGTTCGCCACCGGTTGCGGGACGCGGGTTCTGCGCCAGCCAGCGTGCGGCGCCGTCGCACAACTGGTCGCGGTTGGCGTCGCGGCGTGCGCCTTCGGTGCAGGCGCGGGCGGCCGCCGCCGCGACACGAGCGTCCGCTGCACGCTCGAGTTCGTCGCTGCGCTGCCAGGCCGCATAGCGCTGCATTGCGGGCAGTGACTCGGGGCTGGCCTGCAGCACCCACGCCGCCAGCCGGCCACGGTGGGCGTCGATGCGGCTCGCGCGGCGGACGCCGAACAAAGCTTCGTCGATCGCCTGCGGGTCGCGTGCGGCCAGCTCGATCCAGGCTGCCGCGTTGTCGGGCTCGAGGGTGCTCCAGCGCCGCGTGCCGAGCGACGCGCACAGCGCCGATGCGCTGCCGTCGCAGGCGCGCAGCGCGATCTGTTGGACCCAGGCATCGTTGGTGGCCTGCGCCAGTTGCGCGAGGGCATCGACCGCCGCCGCGGGCGCGGGCCATTGCCCAGCCGGGACCGCAGCGCAATCGACTCCGGGCGGGCACGCGGGCAGCGACGGCTCGGTGCCCTCGCGTGCGACCAGCACGCGCAGCCACCAACCGGCCGCCTGCGCGGACATGTCGGGGCGCGCGCGCAGCGCGTCGAATACCTGCTGCATGCCGAGGCTCGCCTGGCGTGCGACATGGTTGCTGCGCAGCGACGCCGACGGCGTGTCGATCGCATTGCCCGCACCATCGGCGAGGCCGCACACCGTACCGTCGCGCGCACCACGTTCGGACGCCGACGCAACGGCGTCGGGCGCGCTGGCGGCACGCGCGCGCGCGACCGGCACCGGCATGGTCGCTTCGGCGATTTCTTCGTCGGCCCCACGTGCGCTCGGCTGTGAAGCCGCGGTCAGGCTGCGTGGTACGGCGGCCGGCGTCGCCCCTTGCGCGAGCGGAGCGGGCGGCGGTGTCCGGAACCACGGCACCAGCGCCAGCGCCCACAGTGTGACCGCCAGCACCCAGGCCCCGCGCAGTCCCCAGATTGCGACGTGCGGGCGCAGCGATGCCAGCTTCAAGGATCGGCCGAGGCGGGAGTCATGTGTCGGCAGACCCTAGCGCTTCGCGCACCGAAGTCAACTGCCGGCGTGAAACAGAAAGCTGCTCGCCGTTGGTCAGCACGACGGCCCAGCCGAGCGGCTCTTCGTGCGACGCCTGTCGAGTCAGCGAGCGCACCGCGCGTCGCGCCACCAGCGCGTTGCGGTGCACACGGATGAAGTCGGCGCCCAGGCGCTGCTCGAGGTCGCCCAGTGGCTCGTCGAGCACCCACTCGCCGTCGACCGTGCGCAGCGTCACGTATTTCAGCTCGGCTTTCAGGTACAGCACCTCGGTGGCGGGGATGCGCAGCACGCGGCCGCGGTCGCTGACCACCAGCATCGGCACCACCGTGCCGTCGGCGGCACGCGGTTGCAGCCGTTGCGCCACGCGCAACAGCGCTGCCTGCAGGCGCTCGCGCCGGACCGGCTTGGTCAGGTAGTCAATGGCCTCGAGCTCGAACGCGCGCAGCGCATGCTCGCCGTGCGCGGTGACGAATACGACCGCCGGCGACTGCGGGCGATGCCGCAGTTCGTCGGCCAAGTGCAGCCCGTCGAGCCCCGGCATCGCCACGTCGAGCAGCACCACGTCGCACGCGTTGTCGCGCAGCCATTGCAGCGCGCTGGCGCCGTCGGCCGCCTCGCCGGCCACCACGCAATGCGGCTCGCTGCACGCCTGCACCAGCGAGCGCAGGCGCGTGCGCGCGAACAGCTCGTCGTCGACGATCATCACCGCCAGCGGAGCCGAGCGGTCGTTGGCGGCGTTGATCGTGCCCGCGCTCACGTTCACCCTCTTGGCGCTGCGCGCCGTCCCCCCGAGGGGGAGCGAGCGCGCTTGGGAGCGGCCCGGCACGCGCTCATGTTGACCCCCTTGGCGCTGCGCGCCGGTCCCCCTGAGGGGGAGCGAGCGCGCTTGGGAGCGGCCCGGCACGCGCTCATAGCGGCACCGTGACCCGCGCGTGGTACTGGCCGTCGGAGCTCCAGCTCTCGAGCGACGCGCCGAAGTCGTGCAGCAGGCTCAGCCGCTCGCGCACGTTGGCCAGCGCCATGCCGGCGCCGGGCGCCGACGGCGTGTCGGGCAGGCTGTTGCTGATCACCACATGCGCGCTGCCGTGCCGCGCCTTGACGCGCACGCGCACCGTGCCGCCGCTCAGCGAGGTCTCGATGCCGTGGCGCACCGCGTTCTCAACCAGCGGCTGCAGCACCAACGGCGGCACTCGTGCCTGCGCCGTCTCAGGGTCGACCTCCCAGCTCACCGCCAGACGGTCGCCGAAGCGCACCTGCTCGATCGCCAGATAGCGCTGCGCCAGATCGATCTCCTCGGCCAGCGTGACCGACGCGCCGACCTCGGCCAGTGCGACGCGGAACAGCTGCGACAGGTCCTCGAGCACGCGCTCGGCGCGCTCGGGGTCGATCTGCACCAGCGCGACCGCGGTGTTCAACGCGTTGAACAGGAAATGCGGTCGGATGCGTGACTGCAGCTCGGCCAGCCGGGCGCTGGCGTCGGCCGGGCGTGCACTGCGCGCGCGCTGGTCGAGCCACACCCACACCAGCGACGCGAGCCCGATGCCAGCCAACGCGGTGGTGGTGATCGGCCACGACCCGGCGCTGACCATGCCCAGCGGCAGCAGCAGCGACCAGCCAGCTACCGCCATCACGCCGCCGAGCAGCACCGCGATGCTCGCGCGCTGCCACGGCGCCACGCGTCCCAACACCGGCTTGGCCGCACAGACCGCAGCCAGCCACAGCAAGGTGCCAGCCAGCGCGGGAAACACCAGCATCGCCATCTGCGCGACGCCTTGCGATGCACTGGCCGACGTCGCCAGCCCGGCCACCGCGACGCCCACCTGCACGAACAGCACGACGCGCAGCACGAGCGTGGGCTGGCAGAGGTCGAACAGCTCGCTGACGCGCGCGACCTCGCGCGAGCGCGCGACCTGTGGGTCCTCGAATTCGCTGATGTCGAACGTGGTGTGCGCGCTCAGCTCACCCGGCCGGGTCGACGTCGGCCACAGGCTGGTGGGCCGGCTCTCGTGCGGCTTGGTGGTCGGCGCGGGCGTGGTCTGCTCGGTCATGCGGGAGCGATCCAGGGGCGTCGGGACCGTTCGCTCAGAGTGACGCGCCGATAATACGGGCTGATCCGCAGCGCGAGACGCCATGGCGCACAACCCGCTCGACAAGAAATCACAGGCCTGGTCCGCACTGTTCTCCGAACCGATGGATGCGCTGGTGCAGCGCTACACCGCCAGCGTCGGTTTCGACCGCCGGCTGTGGCGCGCCGACATCGCGGGCAGCCTGGCGCACGCGCGCATGCTGGCCGCGCAGCAGGTGATCACGCGGAAGGATCTGGACGACATCGAGCGCGGCCTGGCGCAGATCGCGCAGGAAATCGAGGGTGGCACCTTCGAATGGAAGCTCGAGCTCGAAGACGTGCACCTGAACATCGAGGCGCGGCTGACGCAGCTGGTGGGCGATGCTGGCAAGCGGCTGCACACCGGACGCTCGCGCAACGACCAGGTGGCCACCGATCTGCGCCTATGGCTGCGCGGCGAGATCGATGCCCTGGCGGCCTTGCTGGTGCAGATGCAAAGGGCGTTGCTCGACGTCGCCGCCGCGCATGTCGACACCGTGATGCCCGGCTTCACGCACCTGCAGGTGGCGCAGCCGGTCAGCCTGGCGCACCACCTGCTCGCCTATGTCGAGATGTTCGCGCGCGACGCCGAGCGACTGCGCGACGTGCGCCGGCGCACCAACCGGTTGCCGCTGGGCGCCGCCGCGCTGGCCGGCACCAGCTATCCGCTCGATCGCGATGTGGTGGCGCGCGAGCTCGGCTTCGATGGACTGTGCGAGAACAGCCTCGATGCGGTGAGCGACCGCGACTTCGCGATCGAGTTCGCCGCCTTCGCGGCGATCACGATGGTCCACGTGTCGCGGCTGGCCGAGGAGACCGTGCTGTGGATGAGCCAGAACTTCGGCTTCATCGATCTGGCCGATCGCTACTGCACCGGCTCGTCGATCATGCCGCAGAAGCGCAACCCCGACGTCGCCGAACTGGCACGCGGCAAGAGCGGTCGCGTGGTCGGCCACCTGATGGGGCTGCTCACGCTGATGAAGGGCCAGCCGCTGGCCTACAACAAGGACAACCAGGAGGACAAGGAGCCGCTGTTCGACAGCGTCGACACGCTGGCGGCCACGCTGCGCATCATGGCCGAGATGGTGGGCGGCACCCTCGACCCGGCCTCCGGGGCGAGGTCGGGCGGCTTGCGCGTCAACTCCGACGCGATGCGAGCGGCGGCGCTCAAGGGCTATGCCACGGCAACCGATCTCGCCGATCACCTGGTCGGGCAGGGCATGCCGTTCCGTGACGCGCACGAGGTGGTCGCGCGGGCGGTGAAGCTGGCGCTGCAGCGCGGCGTCGACCTCGCCGAACTGCCGTTGCCCGAGCTGCGCGCGCTGCACCCGGCGATCGACGACGACGCGCGAGCGGCGCTGACGCTGCAGCGCTCGCTGCGCTCACGCGCGACGCGCGGCGGCACCGCGCCCGAGCGTGTGCGCGAGCAGATCGAGCGCCACCGCCAGCGGCTGGCCTGACGGGCCGCGCAACGGCGTTCGTCGCCGCCAGCCGCGCAGCGGCGATGTGCGGCACTTTTCTTCGTCGCGCGCGCTCCGGTGCGATCCGCGTGTTGCCCGCCGCCGTCCGACGGCGGTATCGTGCGTGCAGCCATGGGCATGCTGTTGCGCAACCATCATCGCGTCTGGCCAGGCGCGGCCGACGCGGCTTCGACGGCGGCACCCGATCGCTTCTACCGCCGCCTGTCGCAGGCGGTTGTCGCGGGCTACCTGTGCACCGCGATCGGCATCTGCGCGGCGGCGGCGCTGTTCGCACTGCACAACCGTGACGAGCGCATCGAAGCAGCCACGGCGCAGGCGCTCACGCTGACGCGCGCGCTCGACGAGCACGTGCGGCGCGCGTTGAGCGGGGTCGACGTCGTGCTGGGCATCGTGGCCGCCGACATGGTGGCGCGCGGCGGCGTCGACGGGCAGGTCGAGCTCGACCTGCACCGGGAGCTCCAGCGCAGGGTGGCGCTGCTGCCGCAGGCCGCCTCGATGTTCATCTATCGCAGTGACCTGCAGCTGCACGCCGGCAGCGGCTTCTATCCGGTGCCGCGCGTCGACGGCACGAAGCTGATGCACGTGAACACGCATCTGAACCCGGCATCGACGACGCTGCTGGTGGGCAAGCCGCTGATGTCGCCGGTGGCCAAGCGCATGACGATTCCGGTGACGCGCCGCATCAGCGGCGCCAACGGTTCGCTGGTCGGCGTAGTGGGCGCCATCATCGATCCGAACCACTTCGACGCCTTCTACCGCGAGCTCGATCTGCCGCCTGGCGTGGGGCTGGCGCTGGTGCGCAACACCGGCGAACTGCTGTTCCGCTTCCCGCAGCTGGCCGACGTCGGCCCGGGCACCGACATCTCGAAGACGTCGCCGGTGTTCGCGATGGCGATGCCGCTGCCGCAACCGGTGACGCTGCGCTATGCCAGCCCGCGCGACGGCATCGAGCGGTTCATCACCTTCCGCAGCGTCGGCGAGCTCGGCGTGATGGTGGCGGTGTCGCACGAAGCGCCGGCGCTGCTGGCGCCATGGCGGCGCGACGCGATCGCGCTGGCGGTCGGCGTGGCCGGCGTGCTGCTCGCGCTGTCGCTGCTGCTGTGGGTGGCGCTGGTGCAGATCCGACGCCGTGCCGCCGACGAGCGCGCGCACAGCGACACGCTGGAGACCAGGGTGCGCGAGCGCACCGCCGCGCTGGAGGCCGCCAACGAGGAGCTCGAGGCCTTCAGCTACTCGGCTTCTCACGACCTGCGCAGCCCGCTGCATGCGATGAGCGGCTTGATGTTTGTGCTGCGCCGCGACAGCGGGAGCATGCTGTCGGCCAAGGCGGTCGACATGCTCGAAAAAGGCGCCGCGTCGGTCAGCACGATGACGCAGTTGATCGACGACCTGATCGACCTCTCGCGCAGCTCGCGTCAGGCGATCGCCGCACAGCAGGTCGACCTCAGTGCGCTGGCGCACGAGATGGCCGACGCGTTGGCGCAGCAGCATCCCGGTCACCGCGGGCGCGTCCAGATCGCACCCGGGCTCACCGCGCAGGCCGACCCCGGGCTGATGCGGATCGTGCTGCACAACCTGCTGTCCAATGCATTCAAGTACTCGTCGCAGACCGAAGCGGCGCACATCGAAGTCGGCAGCGAGGGCGGCGACGGCTCACAGGTCTTCTATGTGCGCGACAACGGCGCCGGCTTCGACATGACGCAGTCGCACCGCCTGTTCAAGCCGTTCCAGCGTTTGCACAAGCGCAGCGACTTCTCCGGCAGCGGCATCGGCCTGGCGACGGCAGCGCGCATCGTGCGCCGCCACGGCGGCCGCATCTGGGCCGAGGGCGCACCTGGCCAGGGCGCGACGTTCCGCTTCACGTTGCCCGAGGCGGTCGCGCTGACGTCGCAACCGCTCGCCGCCAGCTCGGGCGCGCGCTGACGCCACGCGCGCGTCAGGGCTTGGCGTCGGGCGGCTCGCCGCGGTCGAGCACGATCAGCCAGCGGCCGTCCGCCTCGCGCCGCCATACCGAACGGAACCGTCCGATCAATTGGCCAGCGGGGTCGCGCACCGGGCCGGTCGATTGCGCGAGCGTGCCGTCGCCGAGCACCACCACGTCATCGGGCTCCCACGAGAACGGCGCCTGCGCGCCGTTGTAGAAGCGTTTCCAGGCCTCGAGCACCGCCGCCTTGCCGCGCAGCACCTTGGTGCCCGACCAGAACACAGCGTGCTCCGACAGGTGACGGGCAAAGGCGGCGAAGTCGCGCTCCGCCATGCTGCGCGCGAAGGCGATCTCGGTGGCCCACACGTCGCGCCGCAGCGCATCGAGATCGGGTTGAGCGGCGACCACCGGCATCGTGACGGCAGCGCTCGTCACGGCGAGCAAGGTGGCGCGGCGCCGCATGGCTCGCCAGTGTAGGCGAGCGCCTGCAGGCTTCAGTTGTCGAAGCGGATGTGCGTGGCGTCGACTTGCGTACCGTCGGACGACAACAGCCCCGTGACCAGCACTCTTTGCCCGAGCGCCAGGTCGGCCACGGTGCCGTTCTCGTACTCGACGCTGGGGCCTGCGTAGCTCACCAACTCGCTGCGGCCGCCGACGCGAAACGTCTTGGCGACCGTGTCGATCGCGCTGATCGGGCCGCGCATCTCGAACTCCTCTTGCTGGCTCGGCCCCAACACCTGGACTACGGTGGCGATCAACACACCGTCGCGCAAGCTGCCTTCGACATTGACGTGCTGCCCGACGGCCAGGGGCCCACCTTGGATCTGCGCCGCACTGGCGTCGACCGTGTAGGCGTCGACCGTGAAGCTGGCGTTCGACGTGAAGGAGCCGATGAAGCCATTGATCTTGGCTTCGTCACGATCCCCGCCGGCGGGGGACGCCTTGCTGACGGAGATGACGACCCAGCGCCCCTGAGCGTCGGGCTGGGTGGTCACCACCACGCGCACCAGCGCGCCGTTGCTGAGGTCGCTGCTGCCGCTGACCAAGCCCGCATACGTGAAGTGCTGCGTGCCGATGTCGAACGTGCGGGCCTGGGTATCGAGCGCAGTCACGACACCGCGGAACTTGAACCAGGGGGCACCGTCCTTTGGTTCGATGCGGGTCGCCATGATCACTGCACCGCCCTGGCTGACGAAGCCGTACACCTCGATGACTCGGCCCACGGTGATCGCCGTCACGCCGCCGACGAAACGGTCGTCGAGCACGGTGCTCGCGGTGAGGGTCACGGTCTGCCCGTTGACGACCAGCGTGCCGGGGGTCACCGACTGCACCGTGCCGATCAGCGCGCTGACCATGCGCACCTGCGACGCGGTGGCCGCGCCGTCGCGCACCTCGCCGCTCTGCACCTCGACGATCGTGCCGAGGTGGAGCTCGCTGCGGTCGCGGGTGGAGCCGGTGTCGTCGTCGACGCGCGCCGAACTCTCGTCGAAATGGATGTCGTTGACGATGATCGAGCCGAAGCCGGTGATCGGCCCGGAGGCGAACGCGCCGGTGCCTCCGGTGCCCACGCCACCGCCGCACGCCACGCCAAGCAGAACCACGGCCAGCGCAAACAACCACCGCCGCAACCAGCGACCGCCCGACAAGAGATCTCGATCCATCACTGCTTCTTCCTCGTCTGGCGCGGCGGTTGCGGGGGCGCCGCCGCCGTATCCTCGTCGAACGTGTAGAGCCCGAGGCGCAGCCGATGCGTGGCGCCGTCGTGCGGGCGGTCGCGCTCGACCTTGTCCTCCAAGGCAGGCACGAGCGCAGCGACCAGACCCTTCCACAGCTCGCCGATGTGCTGCCAGGCCTCACGCACCGACGCCTCGCTGAGCCCGTCGGCGTAGATCGCTTGCTCGAAGTGACGCTGGCCATCGGTCAGCACGTTGGCCACCGCGCCGGCCAAGTGGTCGCCGACGTTGTCGCCCAGGTACTGCAGCATGCGCACGCGGTCGCCGCGCGGCACGAAGGCGTCGCGCACCAGCTCGACCGTGTCCTGCTCGGGGTCGAGCACCGCAAGCTTCAACCGCACCAGCTCGTCGAGCAGGCTGCGCGGATGGACGTCACGCGTGATCGTCTGGGCGAGCGACTCGAAGCTCGGTGCGCGCCCCTGCCGCTTGAGCACGCGCGGTTCGCCGCGCCGGTCGCGGTAGCGCGCGTCGCTCATCCAATGCGCGAACACCTCGCTGACGAGTGAGCGCTGCGGCAGGTGCTGCGACGCCTGCACGTCGCGCAGCAACGCCAGCAGCCGCGTCACCTCGCGGCGGTTGATGCCGGTCGTGGTGGCCAGCCGGCTGACCTTGCGGTGCGCCAGCACGTCCGGGTGTGCAACGTCGGCGGCGCCGACGAAGGCACGTCGCAGCATCTCCTCGACCGGGGCGTACGTCAGCCCGCGCTGCACCGCCAGCGTCGCCAGCGGCCCCAGCACGTGACGCAGGGCAGCCAACAAGGCCTCCTGCTCGCCGGACGGGGCTGGCGACTCACTGGTGGTCATTCAGCGATGGGACATCGACTGGGCATGGCGGCGATGCTATCCCCACCGGCGCCAGCCATCCGT
>DASTZF010000400.1:0-2702 GCA_035764445.1 Burkholderiaceae bacterium | reverse complement strand
GAGCCGAGAGGCCGATAGCCGGCTGAGAGGATAGTAATAGCGCTGGAGCGCCCCGTCCTGAGAATCGAGGTGTAGCAACCCTCACTCAGAATGGAGCTCCCCATGAGCGACACCAACACTGTCAGTCCGCTGCGTCAGCGTATGATCGAAGATATGGCTGCGCGCAAGCTCAACCCGCACACCCAGCGTAGCCACGTCTACAGTTGCAAGCGGTTCGCCGCCTGGCTCAAGCGCTCGCCCGATACCGCGACCGCCGACGAGGTGCGGCTATTTCAGCTGTACCTGATCGAGAGCGGTTCGAGCATCTGCAACCGCAATCGGATCATGACTGGGGTGCGGTTCCTGTTCCGTGTCACGCTGCGTCGCCACGATCTAGCGGCCGAGGTCTGGCATATCAAGGAGCCGCAAAAGCTACCGCCGGTGCTGAGCCCCGAGGAGGTCAAGCGCGTCCTGACCATGGCGACGAGCCTGAAGGCGCGCACGATGCTGACGCTGGCCTATGGTTGCGGATTGCGGGCCAGCGAGGTGGTGCGGCTGCGGGCGGGCGACATTGACAGTGAGCAGATGATCATCCGCATCGTGCAGTCGAAGGGCCGCAAGGACCGGCACGTGATGCTGCCGGCAGAGGTCCTCGACCTGTTGCGGCAATGGTGGAAGGCGCGCCCGACCACGTATGACGCCGGCCTCGCGCCAGAACACCACTGGCTGTTTCCAGGTCGCCGTGATCAGCCTCTGACCACGCGCCAGTTCAGTCGGCTGTTCAAGGAGGCTGCCAAAGCGGCGGGGTTGCGCAAGACGGTCTCGCTGCATTCGCTTCGCCACAGCTTCGCGACCCATCTGCTCGAGCGCGGCACGGACATCCGCATCATTCAGGCCTTGCTCGGACACGACAAGCTCGAGACGACGGCCCGCTACAGTCGGGTGGCGACCGAAATGATTGCCAAGATCGAGAGCCCCCTGCAGAGCCTGAGCGCACCGCGCCGCAGGCGTGCGAGGCGAGACACCGCAGAGCGGCCGGCGCCTTAGCGTCGCCGGCCGTGGCTCGGCCAGCTCTGGAGGTCGCGGACATCCTCCGCGATCACGGCCCTGCTTGGCGTGAGGCCAACCGCGCCCATGTGAGCCTTGAGCAATTGAAGGTGATGAGTGCGATCGAGCGCTGTCGCACGGCAGCGCTCGGTGGCCACGTCGCGCGCTGCGAGAACACCGCGTGCGGCCATACCGAGATCGCCTACAACTCCTGTCGCAACCGGCATTGCCCGAAGTGCCAAGGTGCGGCGTCACGCCGATGGCTGGCCGACCGCGAAGCGGAGCTGTTGCCGGTGCCGTACTTTCACGTCGTGTACACGCTGCCCAGCGAGCTGCGCGACATCGCCTACCAGAACAAGCGCGTGGTCTACAACCTGCTGATGAAGGCAGCGGCCGAGACGACGCTCGCCATCGCTGCCGATCCCAAGCGCCTCGGCGCGCGGATCGGTGTCACCACAGTGCTGCACACCTGGGGCTCGGCGCTCACCCATCATCCGCATGTGCACATGATCGTGCCAGGTGGTGGGCTCTCGCTCGATAACACGCGATGGGTCGCCGCGCGCTCCAACTTCCTCGTCGATGTCAACGTGCTGGCGCGCCTGTTCCGGGGCAAGATGCTGGCGATGCTCATGCATGCGCACGACGCCGGCGAGCTGAAGTTCTTCAACACCCATGCCGGACTCGCCGACAACAGTACGTTCAAGCGCTTCATTGCCCCGCTGCGGCGCATCAAATGGGTGGTCTATTGCAAGGCGCCGTTCGCGGGGCCCGAGCAGGTGCTGCGCTATCTGTCCCGTTACACCCACCGGGTCGCCATCTCGAACCGCCGCCTCGTTGCAGCCGACAGCGAGGCGATTGCGTTCCGCTGGAAGGACTATCGCATCAGCGGCCCCGACCGCTGGAAGACGATGCGGCTTCACCCGCACGAGTTCATCAGGCGTTTTCTGCTGCACGTGCTGCCCAAGGGTTTCCACCGCATCCGCCACTACGGGCTCTTTGCCTCCACCAACCGCGCCGAGAGCATCGCAACCGCCCGCGCACTCCTCAATATCGTCCCGCCTGCCGCCGATCCCCAACAAGAGCCGGATGTTGCGCCGGATACCCCGCGCGTGTTGCCGTGCCCATGCCCGCGCTGTGGCGCGCGCATGATCGTCATCGAGACCTTCGCACGCGGCTGCCAGCCGAGCTGGCGGCCAACACCGAGCAGGATCGACACGTCATGAGCCAGACCTGCTGTGAGCGCTGCGGCTTTCCCGGTCCGATGCGCTGGCTCCACGCCGGCGCCGATCTCGCTCAACCCAATGGCATCCATCAGCACGCGGATCGTGCGTTGATGTGCTCCGATCAGCCACCAAAACGCCTAATGCGCTCTGCCGAGCTTCCGTACGTCCAGACACGCAGGTCGAATTCTGCCGGCATCACGTCTATCATCGAGCTCGGCGCCAGCATCAAATCCCCATAGCACTCGCTGCCCGGCCAGTGCCCAACTTCCCGCGACTTCGTGCCTTGGCGCTTTTTGGACGCCGGTCAGCTGAGCCTGCGGAGCCTCCTCGTTGCCGGCGTCCAAAAACCTGCACAATTCCCGACATTGCTCGGAGGCGCAGTCGTCGCCTCCGGATGGCATGCCAATCGGGTCGTGGTGTCAATGATGCTGACCTGCATCGGTGTCCAGCCCC
>DASTZF010000399.1:0-5759 GCA_035764445.1 Burkholderiaceae bacterium | reverse complement strand
ACCACTCGCAAGGGCCACATCCGCGCGCAGATGGAACGCGAGCTGCGCGAGCTGGCCGAGCGCCACGAGCTGCGCAGCGTCGTCATCCGCGCGGGCGACTTCTTCGGCGGCGGCACCGGCAGCTGGCTCGACCTGGTGATCGTCAAGCGCCTGCCGTGGGGCAAACTGGTGTACCCGGGCCCACTCGACGTGCCGCACGCGTGGGCGTTTCTGCCCGACCTGGCGCGCGCGTTCGTCGCCGTGGCGGGGCACGTCAACGAGCTGCCGGCGTTTGCCGACCTGCCGTTCGCGGGCCACACGCTCACCGGCGAAGAGCTGCACGGCGCGATCGCCCGGGCCACCACCGCGCTGGGCTTGGCGCCACGCGACACCCACTTCAAGCGCGGCAGCGTGCCGTGGCCGCTGTTGAGGATCGGCGGTCTCGTGGCGCCGATGCTGCGCGAAGTGGTCGAGATGTCGTACCTGTGGCGCGTGCCGCATGCGCTCGACGGTACGGCGTTGCAACGCGTGGCGGGGCCGCTGACGGCGACGCCGCTGGACACCGCGATGCGGCGTGCGTTGATCCACCTGGGCGAGGCGGTATCGGCGCAGGCGGCGATGCAGTCGCGCTGAGCCGGTCGACGCCCGCCCCGGCGCTGCGCGAAGGCGCGCGCCGCACGATCGCGGCGCAGCCCGCCGCGGGCTGTTCGCCAACCGCGACCGATCAAGTGCCTTGCAGCTCGCGCGGTATCGCCTCGGCCAGGAAGTCGTAGACCCGCCGCACCACACCGCTGCCGCGGATCTCGCGGTGCACCGCCAGCCAGCACGGCAGCGGTGGGATCTTCAGCATCGGCAGCAGCGGCACCACGCCGCGCACGCGGCGCAATGTGTAGGCCGCCGCAAAGCCGATGCCGGCGCCGGCCGCGATGAGCCGCAGGTACGCCAGCTGGTCGTCGGTGCGCAGCGCAAAGTGCTCGCGTGTCAGCGGCAGGCCAATCTGCGCCGACACGCGCACGATCGATTCGTCCTTGTCGAAGCCGATGAGCGTGTGCGCCTGATCGATCAGGTCCATCGGCTGGCGCGGCGTGCCGGCGCGCTTCAGGTAGCTCGCGTGCGCGCAGGCGACGATTCCGATGTCGGCCAGCTTCCTGGCCACCAGCGAGCCCTGGCTCGGCCGCACCATGCGCACCGCGATGTCGGCCTCGCGGCGCAGTAGGTTGGCGACGTCGTTGCTGCCCACCAGCTCGATCGCGATGCCCGGCTCGGCCTTGCGCAGCGCCGCCAGCACCGGCGGCAGCAAGTGGCTCGCGGCCACCTGGCTGGTGGTGATGCGCACGGTGCCGGTCGTGGCTTGCGCGCGTTGCGCCAGCGCCTGCAGCAGCGTGCCGGCGCCGGCGTGCATCTGGCGCGCGGCATCGGCGATCGCCAGCGCGGCCATCGTCGGCTGCACGCCGCGGCCGGTGCGCTCGAACAGCGGCACGCCGAGCTGCGCCTCCAGCTCGGCGATGTGGCGGCTCAAGGTGGGCTGCTGCGCCTTCAGCTTGCGCGCCGCGCCCATCAGGCTGCCGGCGTCGAGCACAGCGACGAAGCTCTTGACCAGCGCCCAGTTGAAGCTGCTGGCGGCGGGCGTGGCTTCGGTTGCCATGCATGAATGTATAGCTCGCATGCAGGCTTCGGCAATTGCCGGATGGCTGACCGGCGACCACACTGACCCCACCCACTCGCAGGACTTCACCATGCAGACCACTTCGACCACCACCCCCCGCAAGCCGATCGCCCTCGTGCTCGGTGCCAGCGGCCGCTTCGGCGCCGCCGCGGTGCAGGCGTTCGCCGCCGCCGGCTGGGCCGTGCTCGCGCAGGCGCGCCGCAAGCCCGACGCGTTGCCGCCCGGCGCCACGCACGTGGCGGTGGACATGGCCGACGCCGCCGCGCTCGCCGCGGCCGCCGCCGGCGCGCGCGTGGTGGTCTACGGCGTGAACCCGCTCTACACGCAGTGGCCGGCACTGGCGATGCCGCTGCTGCGCCAGGGCATCGAGGTCGCGCAGCGGCTGAACGCGGTGTTCATGCTGCCGGGCAACGTGTACAACTTCGGCGCGCAGATGCCGCCGCTGCTCGACGAGCGCACGCCGCAGCAGCCCACCACGCGCAAGGGCCGCATCCGCGTCGACATGGAGGCCGAGCTGCAGGCGCTGGCGCGGCAAGGCCGCCTGCGCAGCATCGTCATCCGCGCGGGCGACTTCTTCGGCGGCGGCAGCGGCAGCTGGATGGACCTGGTGATCACCAAGTCGCTGCGTCAGGGCAAGCTGGTCTACCCCGGCCCGCAGCACCTCGCGCACGCGTGGGCCTACCAGCCCGACCTGGCGCGCGCGTTCGCGGCCGCGGCGTCGCGCGCCGACGCGCTGCCGGCGTTCGCCGATCTGCCGTTCGCCGGCCACACGCTCGCCGGCACCGAGCTGCTCGATGCGATCGAGCGCGCGGCCGTGTCGCTGGGCGTGGCGCCGAAGGATGGCCGCTTCAAGCGTGGCGGCGTGCCGTGGCTGCTGATGAAGGTCGGCGGCCTGGTGGTGCCGATGCTGCGCGAGATCGCCGAGATGTCGTACCTGTGGCACACGCCGCACGGGCTCGACGGCAGTGCGCTGGCGCGTGCGGTAGGACCGTTGAGCACCACGCCGATCGACGGGGCGATGCGCGACGCACTGATCGCGCTCGGGTTCGCGAAGCACGCCAGGTGCGGCTCGCAGCCAGCGTCCGCGTGACGCGCCCCTGCGGCGCGTGCGCGAACCGCATCCGCCGCTGCGAGCGTCAGCCGCTCGCGGCGCCCTGCCGCAGCGGCAGCTGCAGCGTGAATTGGCTGCCCAGGCCCTTGCCGGGGCTGCGCGCCTCGATGAAGCCGCCGTGCAGCCGTGCGAGCTGCTTGACCACCGCGAGGCCGACGCCGTAGCCGGGCACCGCGCCGTCGTCGTCCTCGCGCGTGAAGAACTCGAACACACGCTCGAGGTTCTCGTCAGCGATGCCTTCGCCGTCGTCGTCGACGCGGATCACCGCCAGGTCGCCTTCCACGGTGGCGGCCACCGTCACGTGGCCGCCACGCGGCGTGTACTTCAACGAGTTGATCAGCAGATTGGACACCATCTGCTGCAGCCGCGCCGCATCGGCCTCGAGCGTGATCGGCGCATCGGGGCACACCAGCATCAGCTGTTGCTCGTTCGCCTGCGCGTCGGGCATCGCGGCGTCGACCGCGTGCTTCAGCGCATCCTGCAGCACCAGCGGGCGCAGGTCCAGGCGCAGCCGGCGTTCGAAGCGCACATTGCTGGCATCCTTGAGCAGCCGCTGGATGATCTCGCTCTGCCGCACGATGATGTCGAGCATGCGGCGCCGCGTGTCGTCGTCGCCGCTGGATCGCGCCACCAGCGCGGCGTTGAGAATCGGCCCCAGCGGATTGCGCAACTCGTGCACGAAGGTTGCGAACGCTTCGCGCTCGCGCCGCACGTCTTGCGCCAGGCGCTGCGTGCGATTGCGCAGCGCCTCGGTGCGTATGACCAAGTCGGTGCGGTCGCGCACCACTTTCACGTAGCCCTGCACCCGGCGGCGCTCGTCGAGATGCGGGTTGACGACGCCGCTGCCCCAGAAGCGGCTGCCGTCCTTGCGCAGATGCCAGCGGTCGTCTTCGGAGCGGCCGGTCCTGCGCGCGACCTCCAGCTCGGCCTGCGGCATGCGCTGCTCGACATCGGGCTGCGTGAAGATCGCTGCGAACGGCCGGCCGACGATCTCGTCGGCGCGATAGCCGAACAGCCGCTCCGCCGCGCCGTGCCAGCCGGCGATGGTGCCGTCGCGCGCCAGCGCGATCACCGCGATCTCGTTGGACGATGCCAGCATCTCGCCCACCCACTCTGCGGTCGGGGTGCGTGGCAGCGATGGTGAGAGCAGCGCCGACGCCTTCGACTCGATCACGCCTTGTTCGTAGCAAACGCCATGCCGTTGGCGCGAGGCAACGCGCACGCGGATTGCCATCAACTCCTTCGTGACCCGAGATGCTGAGTATCCAAATGCATCGCTGCATCGCTACCACGCGCTGTGCTGCGACTACGACGGCACCATCGCGCACGACGGCGTGGTGGCGGAGTCGATGGTGCAAGCCTTGCAGCGCGTCGCCGCCAGAGGCCGCAAGCTGGTGCTGGCCACCGGCCGCGAGCTCGACGACCTGCGCCGCGCGTTCCCCGAGCTGAGCGTGTTCCACCGCGTGGTGGCCGAGAACGGCGCGCTGCTCTACACACCGCAAACCGGCGAAGAGCGCGTACTGTGCGATCCACCGTCGGAAATGCTGGTCAACGAGCTGCGGCGGCGCCACGTGCAGCCGCTGTCGGTGGGCCGCTCGATCGTCGCCACCTGGGAGCCGCACGATGCCACCGTGCTCGCGGTGCTGCGCGAGCTCGGGCTCGAACTGCACGTGGTGTTCAACAAGGGCGCGGTGATGGTGCTGCCGACCGGCGTCAACAAGGCCTCGGGGTTGAACGCCGCGTTGCGATCGCTGGGGCTGTCGCACCACAACGCCATCGGCATCGGCGACGCCGAGAACGATCACGCGTTCCTCGCGCGCTGCCAGGTCGCGGTGGCGGTGGCCAACGCGCTGCCGGCGCTCAAGGAGCAGGCCGACATCGTGACGCGCGGCGCGCGCGACGACGGCGTGCGCGAGCTGATCGACGAACTGCTGGCCGACGATCTGGCGAGCCGCACACGCATCTCGGTGCGCCACGAGATCACGGTGGGCCGCACCGACGGCGGCACGTCGGTGACGTTGAACCCGCACGACGCGTCGCTGCTGGTCACCGGGCGCTCGGGCAGCGGCAAGTCCACCGCGGCCAAGGCGGTGCTCGAGCAGCTCGCCGAGCGCGAATATTCGTTCTGCATCGTCGACCCCGAGGGCGACTATCTCGACGCGCCGCATGCGGTGGTGGTGGGCACGCAGAAGAACCCGCTGTCGCTCGACGAGGTGGCGCAGGCGCTGGCCACCGGCGCCAATATCGTGTTCAACCTGCTCGGCGTGGCGCTCGACGAGCGGCCGACGTTCTTTGCATCGATGGTGCCGCTGATCGAGCAGCGCCGGCTGCGCACCGGGCAGCCGCACGCGCTGCTGATCGACGAGGCGCATCACATGCTCGGCAAGGACCTGCCGGCGGCGATCCAGGCGATCGGCGCCAGCCTCGATCGCGTGATCGTCGTCACCGTGCACCCCGAGGTGATGTGCCGCCCGGTGCTGCAGCGGATCAACGGGCTCGTGGTCGTCGGCAGCGAGGCCGAGCGCGCGGTGCAGCAGTTCAACCAGGCCACCGGCCGCGATTTGAAGTGGCCCGACGACACGCGCCTCGAGCAGGGGCAGGCGCTGGTGTGGCTGGCCACCGGCGAGCCGGCGATGCGCCGCGTGTCGCTGCTGCCCACCCGCTCGGACCATCACCGCCACAGCCGCAAGTACGCCGAGGGCGAGCTCGCGGTCGAGCGCTCGTTCCACTTCGTCGGACCCGAGGGCAAGCTGAAGCTGCGCGCGCAGAACCTGATGGTGTTTCTGCAGATCGGCGACGGCGTCGACGACGACACCTGGCTGCACCACCTGCGCCGGCACGACTACTCGGCGTGGCTCGAGCGCGAGATCAAGGACCCCGAGCTCGCCGCCGAGGTGCGCGAGGTCGAAGACACGATCACCGAGCCGGGTGATTCACGGCGCGCGGTCCGCGCCGCGGTCGAGCGCGTGTACACGCTCGCGGCGTGACGCAGCGAGTGCCGGC
>DASTZF010000398.1:0-3978 GCA_035764445.1 Burkholderiaceae bacterium | reverse complement strand
AGCAGCGACAGCTGATACGCCTGCAGCGCCGGCAGCTTGTCGGTCACCAGGTCCCGCGTGCCGTTGGTGATGTGCAGGTTCAGACGCGGCTCGTCCATCGTGCCCTGCCCGCCCATCTGCGTCACGGCGACGTAGCGGTTCCAGTACGCGATCTCGGTGCCGTCGCCGGTGGCGGTGATGCTGTGAATGCCGTCGAGCCCGTACGCCGGCGGGATCACCGCCGGCTTGTTGAGGCCGTCGATGTTGAAGCGCGGGTCGTACTTGCCCTTGCCCCACGAGGCGAAGACCGCGCGCGTGGCGGTGTCGAGCGCCGGCGACAGCGCGATGATCGCTCCCGGATTGAGATCGCGGTTGGGCCAGCCGTCGAGCCGCTTGCCGATGCCCGGCGCGAACGAGTTGTCGACCGTCGAGTGGCACAGCGCGCAGGTGATGCCCACGCGCGTCAGCGTGTCCTGACCATTGACCGTTTCGACCGTGCCCTTGAGGCCGACCACCGCGTTGAGCTTGAGCAGGGCCACGGTGGTGGCGGGGCTCGTCAGGCTGACGCTGCCGTTCTTGATGCCGTCGACCACCGCTGTCGGCAGCGCCTCGGCGTCGACCTTCAAGCCGACCGCGAGTGCGGTGGTCGGATCGACTGCGCTGCGAATCACTTCGTGCATGCGAAGCGTGTCGGTCCACTTGATCTCATCGCCGAACGTCTCGAAGCGGAAGATGTCCTTGCCCTGCGCCACCATCGCCGCCTGCTGCGCCGCTGTGTCGTCGTCGTCGCCGCCGCACGCGGCGAGCAGCGCCCCCGCGATGGCGATCGGCAGTGCGGTGCGCCACGGTCGAGCCGCGGGTCGCGGGCGCGTGAGGGCAGCGGCGCTGCGGGTCGTCTGGTTGCTCATGGTCGGTCTCCTGGCTCGGGCCCGCGATTGCGCCCGCAACTGACCATTGGATGTGCCAGCTTCGTGCCACGTTCCTGGGTCGTGGTGCTGGCAAGTCGCGCGCCACGGTCGATGACGCAGCGCCGCACGGTGCCCCGCAGACGTGGTGCAATACGGCTCCACTGTCCGATCGCGCCTGCCGATGTCTCCACTGTCCCGTCCGGTGTCGCTGCTGCTCAACGTGGCGCACGCGCTCGACCATCTGTTCCTGCTGGTGTTTGCCACCGCAGTGAGCACGATCGCCATCGAGTTCGGTTTCGCGCGCTGGGAGGACCTGATGCCCTACAGCGTGGGCGCGTTCCTGATGTTCGGCTTGGGCTCGATGCCCGCAGGACGCCTGGGGGACCTGTGGGGCCGGCGGCAGATGATGCTGGTGTTCTTCTTCGGCATGGGCGCCAGCGCGTTGCTGGTTGCGCTGACGCAAGGGCCGTGGTCGATCGCGCTTGCGCTCGCGTTGCTCGGTGCATTCGCGGCGATCTACCACCCGGTGGGCATTCCGATGCTGGTGCAGCACGCCAAGAGCCCGGGGGCAACGATCGGCGTCAACGGTCTGGCAGGGAACCTCGGCATCGCGGCTGCAGCACTCGTGACTGCCTTCCTCGTCAAGTGGCTCGGCTGGCGCTGGGCGTTCGTCGTGCCCGGGCTGGTGTGCATCGGTTGCGGCATCTTGTTCTGGCGGCTGGCGCCGCGCGAGACCGAGCCGCCGGCGGCACGCCCGCGCAAGGCCGGAGTCGGCCTGTCGGCGGCACAGCTCGCGCGCGCGTTCGCGGTCATGACCGTGGCGGCCACCGCGAACAGCCTGTCGTTCAACATGACGACCAACGGCAACGCGCAGCTGCTGGCCGAGCGCATGCGCGCGATCGTCGAGGACCCGGCCACGCTCGGCCTGCTGTTGGCGGCGGTCTACGCGCTGGCGTCGCTGGCGCAGGTGGTGGTGGGCCGGCTGATCGACCGCATCGCGCTCAAGCGCCTGTACATGACGATCATGATCGCGCAGGTGCCGCTGTTCGCGCTGGCCGCGCAGGCGCAGGGCTGGTGGTTCTACGTCGCGCTGACCGCGGTGATGCTGATGGTGTTCGCCGCCATCCCGTTCACCGATGCGATGGTCGTGCGCTACGTCGACGACCGCATGCGCTCGCGGGTGGCCGGCATGCGGCTCACGGTGTCGATCGGCCTGAGCTCGCTCGCCGTGTGGCTGCTCGGGCCGGTGGTCAAGGTCGCCGGCTTCGACACCTTGCTGCTCGCGATGTCGTGCATCGCGATCGCCACCGTCGCGGTGGTCAGCTGGCTGCCCAGCGAGACCGGCGCCGCGCCGCTGCCGGCTCCGGCGGCGCGCTGACGCCGCCGATCACAGGCTCCTCAAATACGCGTACAGCGCGCGCAGGTCGGTGTCGCTCATTTTCGAGAACGACCCGAACGGCATCACCTTGACCTCGCTGCCGTCGGCGCGCTTGCCGCTGCGGAACAGCGCGATCAGCGACTCGGCGCTCGGGTAGCGCGCCAGCGCACTGTCGGCACCGTTGTTCAGCCGCGCCGCCGGCGGCCAGTCGGGCGGGCCGCCCGGTATCGGCCCGCCGGCCAGCTGCGGCCCATGGCAGCCGAGGCAGGTGTTGGCGACGTAGCGACCGTAGTCGACCGACACGCCTTCGGGGACCGGTTGCTGCACCGGCAGTGCGTGGTCGATCTTCGCCGCTGCGTCCTGGATGTAGCCGGCGCCGTACAGCGCCCGCACTGGCAGCGGCAGCTCGATCACCGCCGCGCCGCCGCCGTTGCCGGGCAGCGCGCGCACGTACGACACCAGCGCCGCGAAGTCGGCATCGCTGAACCGGTTGTAGTCCTCGCTCGGCATGATCAGCGCCGGCTGGCCGTTGCGCTTGACACCGTGGCGCACGATGCGGTCCCAGTCCTGCGGCGTGTAGCCAGCGGTCATGCTGCCGGGGCCGGAGTGGATGGCCGGACCCTTGATCTTCAGTCCGTTGGGATCGTCGACGAACACCCGGCCCACGCCGTCGGCGCCGTGGCAATCGGTACAGCCGCGCGAAGCGTAAAGGTAGGCGCCGCGCTCGCGCGCCGCCGGGTCGTCAGTGAATGCGGGCGAGTTCAGCGTCGGCAACTGCACAGTGCGCGCGCGCTTGCGCTCGCCGTTCCACACCAGGCCAGCCAGCGCCACCGCCAGCAACACCAGCAGCGACAACACGCCGACCAGCGCGCGCCGAATCCAAGTCTTCATCGAGGCCCCTCCGACAATGTCTCGCGGGCGCTGTGCGTGCAGGCCCGCTGTGTGGATACGTCGCGTCACGCCGGCAAGCTCTGCGGCCGTGCGAGCGACGCGCTCAGCTTAACCCAGCCGCGACCGTCGAGCGCGGCGCGCGCCGCGTCGAGCAGGTTGACGAACGCCTCGGGCGGCATCGACGCGCGCATCGCGACGAAGCGCGCGGCGCGCTCCGACGGCGGCAGCGCGGGTGTCATCCAGCGCAGCACCAGCGCACGCTGTTCGGGGCCCGACTCGGTGACGATGCGTTGCTCGAGTTGCGCGATCGCCGCGTCGTCGTAGCCGGCCCACAGGACCTGGTTGTGCAGCGTTTCCTCCGCGTGCATGTGGACGAAGTTCTCGGCCACGAACAGCGCGAGCTGCCGGTACAGGCGCAGCGCCGCAGGACCCCTGGGCAGCGCGCGCAGCGCCGCGGCCTCCGCCTGCAGCGCGGCGATCGCCTCGAAGTGATGCACGTGATCGCCGTCGATGCGCTGCGAGGCACCCGGCTGTGCCGCCTCGATCGCCGGGTGGACGAGGTGGTTCTCAACCAGCGCGTGGTGCCGGCACAGCTCGAGCAGCGCGTCGAGCTGCTCGAGCACGGTGGCGACTTCGCGCGGGTCGGCGACGTCCAGCGCGCCGACGCGCGCCAGCGTATCGGTCATGAACAAGCGCAGCGCGCGATGGATCGGCGCATAGATATCCAGGCGCGGCGCGGTGGGCTGATGCGGCATCGAGGTCTCGTTGACGGGCTGAATGCGACGCCCGCAGTGTCGGCGCGCCGCGCCGGCGCCGCATCGC
>DASTZF010000397.1:0-22756 GCA_035764445.1 Burkholderiaceae bacterium | reverse complement strand
GGATGAAGTGGTTCTTCTCGCGGCTTTCGAGGAAGGGCACGCCCTTGCCCATCAGCGTGTCGAACAGGATCACGCGCGGCTTGGCGTCCTTCAGATGGCGCGCACGGTCGAAGGCATCGAGCACCGCGGCGAGGTCGTTGCCGTTGGCGCGCTGCACGTGCCAGCCGAACGAGGCCCATTTCTCCGCGAGCGGCTCGAAGCCGAGCACCTTGCCCGACGGGCCATCGGCCTGCTGGTTGTTGATGTCAACCAGGCAGATCAGGTTGTCGAGCCGGTGGTGCGAGGCACCCATCGCCGCTTCCCAGGTGGCGCCCTCGTCGAGTTCGCCGTCGGACATCGAGTTGTAGACGAACGCCGGGTTCTTCTTCTGCTTCAGTCCCAGCGCCATGCCGACGCCGATCGCCAGGCCCTGGCCGAGCGAGCCGCCGGAAATCTCCATGCCCGGCGTGTAGGTGGCCATGCCCGACATCGGCAGCCGGCTGTCGTCGCTGCCATAGGTGTCGAGTTCACTCTCGGGCACGATGCCGGCCTCGATCAACGCGGCATAGAAGGCGATCGCGTAGTGGCCGTGCGACAGCAGGAAGCGGTCGCGGCCTTCCCACTGCGGGTCGTCGGCACGGTAGTTCAGCGCATGGCCGTAGGCCACCGCCAGCACGTCGGCATAGCCGAGCGCCTGGCCGATGTAGCCCTGGCCCTGCACTTTGCCCATGCGCAGGGCATAGCGCCGGATGCGATACGCACGCGCGGCGAGGAGCGAAAGATCAGACATGAGGGGTCCTTCTCAGCAGAGAGACAACGAGAGTCAGCGGATCGTGAGCCAAGGCAGGTACGCAAACCCGAGCAGCAGGCCGATGGCGACGAAGTAGAACGGAATCAGCTCCTTCACCACGTCGCCCATACGAACCTTGGCGACCGAAGCGGTGATGAACAGCGTGGTGCCGATCGGCGGGTGGTACAGACCGATTGAGAGGTTCACGATCATCATGATCCCGAGCTGGGTCAGATCCATCCCGACCGCCGCGGCGAGCGGCACGAACATCGGCGTCAGCAGCAGCACCGCAGCAGGCAGGTCGATGAACATCGCCGTGGCCAGCATGATGAGATTCATCGCCAGGATGATCAACCAGGGCGACTGCAGCGTCTGCGTCGCGTACTGCGTGAAGGCCGCCGGCAATTGCTCGTAGGTGACGATCCAGCCCACCACGCTCGACGCCATGATGATCAGCAGCACCACGCCGGTGGAGATGCCGGCCTCGATGCACGCGTGCTTGATCTTGGCCCACGACAGGTCCCGGTACACCACACCGGCAACGACCAGCGCGTACAGCGTCGACATCACGCTCACTTCGGTCGGCGTGGCGATGCCGAAGCGCAGGAAGATGATGATCAGCACCGGCATCATCAGCGCCGGGCCGGCGTGCGCCAGCTGGCGCCAGAACTCCGGCCACTTGAACGGCGTGGTGTCGCGCGGGAAGTTGCGGCGACGGCCCTGCACGTAGCACACCGCCATGAAGCCCGCGCACATCAGGAGGCCCGGCAGGATGCCGGCGACGAACAGCGCGCCGATCGACGCGCCGGACACCAGCGCGTAGACGATCATCGGGATCGACGGCGGGATCAGGATGTCGATCGTCGCCGCGGCTGCCAGCGTGCCGGCCGCGAACGGCGCCGGGTAGCCGAGCTTCTTCAGCCACGGGATCAGCATCGAGCCTATTGCGGACGCATCCGCGACAGCCGAGCCCGAGACGCCGCCGAAGATGGTGGATGACAGCACGCCCACCTGCGCCGGGCCGCCGTGGACGCGGCCGATCATCATCGACAGCAGGTTGACCAGGCTCTGCCCGAGCTTGCCGCTGACCATCAGCGCGCCGGTCATCATGAAGAACGGAATCGCGATCAACGGGAAGCTCTGCGTCTGCGCGAGCATCTGCTCGATCGCCAGGTGCACCGGTACCGTGCCGATGATCAACAGGCCGCCGACCGAGGCCAGCACCAGTGCGTGCGCGATTGGAATCGACAGCAGCGCGGTGACGACGAACAGGACGATGATCAAGCCAGTCATGACCTACGCTCCTTGATGAGTCGCCGCGATGTCGGGCTCTTCATGGCCGTGCGGCACTTCGGTACCGGCCAACACCTCGGGCAACTTGCACAGCGTCGCCAGACTGAGCAACGCGAAGCCGATCACCAAGCAGCCGACGCTCACCGAGCCGGGCACCTGCAGGATCGGCGTGCGCTCGTCGGCAGCGATCTCCACCAGCGGCCACGCCGTAGCGGCGAGTCCCGCGTAGAGCGCGGCCACCACCAGCGAGCCAGCGGCAAGCACCCAGCGCCGCGAGGCGCCGAGCTTCTGCGTGAAGATCACGACCGCGATGTGCGAGCCGTGCTGAGCCGCCAGCACGACGCCGGCCATGATCATCCAGGGGAACAACAGCTCGGGTAGCTCCGATGCCGATGCGAGGCTGGTGCCCGCGACGTAGCGCAGCGCGACGTTGGCGCTGAGGATCGCGAACACCACCGCCAGGGTGACGTAGAGGACGCCACGGCACGCCGTGCCGATGGCGCGGTCGATCAAGTGAAGAAACGCCATGGCCGGGCTCCCGTCAGTGCGCCTGCTGGGTCACGCGCTGAACGAAGTCGCCGACCGGGCCGGACGACCACTTGGTATAGACCGCCTTGGTGGCGTCGACGAAGGCCTTGCGATCGACGGTGTCGATCTGCACACCCTTGCTCTTCAGCTCGGCGACCAGCTTCTCGTCGGCCTCCTTCGACAGCTTGCGCTGCGTCTGCGTGGCCTCCGCGGCGGCCTCGGTGAAGATCTTCTGATCGGCCGGGCTCAACTTGTCCCACGACCGCTTGCTCATCACGAACGGATTGGTCTCGTACTTGTGGCCGGTCAAGGTGAGGTACTTCTGCACCTCGTACAGCTTGGCCGACGCGATGTTGGCCAGCGGGTTCTCCTGACCGTCGACCACGCCTTGCTGAAGCGCGACGTAGAGCTCGGCGAACTTGATCTGCTGCGTGTCGGCCCCGAGCGTCTGCATGATGTCGACCGTCATCGCATCGGGCGGCGTGCGGATCTTCAGGCCCTTCAAATCGGCCGGCGCCTTGATCGCCTTCTTGCTGTTGGTGACGTGGCGGATGCCGTTGTCCCAGTAGCCGAGCACGACCATGCCCTTGGTGGCCGTGCGCTTGGTGAGCTCCTCGCCGACCGGGCCGTCGAGCAGCTGCCACGCCTTCTGCACGTCGCTGAACAGGAACGGCAGGCCGATCGCCGCGTACTCGGGCACCACGTTGGCGATCGCACCCTGGCTGTTGGCCGACATGTCGAGCGTGCCCGAGCGCAGCGCGGTGATCATCGCTGCGTCGTCGCCGAGCTGCGCCGAATGCGCCACCTGGATCTCGATGCGGCCGTTGGTCTTGGCCTTCACCCGATCGGCGAACAGCACCGCCGCTTCGTGGCGCGGGTTGCCCGGCGCGGCGCCGTGGCCGAGCGTGAGCTTGGTGATCTGCGCCTGCGCCACCAGCGGCAGCACAGCTGTGGCGGCGAGCGCCAGCACGGTGCGAATGAATGTCTTGCGTTGCATCGCTTGTCTCCTGGATATGTAGTCAGTGAATCAACATGCCGCCATTCACGTCGAGCGTGATGCCGGTGCAGTAGCTGGAGAGGTCGCTCGCGAGATACAGGCAGGCACCTGCGACGTCTGCGGCGACGCCGAGGCGGCCGAGCGGGATCGTCTCGGCGATCTCCGCCTTCTTCTCGTCGCTGAGCTTGCCCTTCTGGATGTCGGTCTGGATCAGCCCGGGAGTGATCGTGTTGACGCGCACCTGATCCGGACCGAGCTCGCGCGCCATCGCGCGCGCCAGGCCGAGCACGCCGGCTTTGGCCGCCGAGTAATGCGGACCGCCGAGGATGCCGCCGCCGCGCTGCGCCGAGACCGACGAGATGCAGACGATCGAGCCGCCCTTCTGGCGCTGCATCGTCGGGATCACCGCCTGCGACATCAGCAGCGTGCCGCGCAGACTCACGTCGAGGATCGCGTCGTAGTCGGCGTTGGTGATGTCCACCGTCTTGCGCGGCTGCGTGATGCCGGCGTTGTTGACCAGCACGTCGATGCGGCCGAACGCCTTGAGCACCGCCGCGATCGCGGCGTCACACGACGCCTTGTCGGTGACGTCGGCCACGAGGCCGAGGTGGCCTTGGCCCAGCTTGGCGGCGGCGGTGGCGGGCTCGGCACGTTCCAGGTCCAGCACGGCGACGCGCGCGCCGTGTTGCGCCATCAGCTTGGCGGTGGCAAAGCCCAGGCCGTTGGGGCCGGCGCCGCCGGTGATCACGGCGACCTTGTCCTTGAGCAGCATCTCGATCGACTCCTGTGGGTGGTGTTCGGGTCGAACACGGAGATGCCGCTGCGCTTGCAACCCTGCGAGGCCGTCCTTGTCTTGGGGCCCTCTTCAGGGCCGCGGCCCGTGGGCCGCGGCTTGTCTCCTGAGTTCGTGCTGCGCATGGTGAAGATGCAGCTGCTTGACGGCAAGCGATACTTCTTCAGCCTAAGATGACGATCTGTCAACTTACCTGCGGAGCGAACGATGCCAGCGATGCCTCCGATGCCCAACTTGCTGGCGTTCGAAGCGGTGGCGCGGCGGCGCAGCTTTGCGCTGGCGGCCGCCGAACTCCACCTCACCGCATCGGCGATCAGCCACCAGATCGCGCGGCTCGAATCGCACCTGGCGATCAAGCTGTTCGAGCGCAGCGCTCACGGCGTGCGACTCAGCCCTGCGGGCGAGCAGTACCTGTCGCGGGTGGCCGGTGCGCTGTCTGCCATCGCCGCGGCCACCGATGACATGCGCCAGGGCGTCAGCAACAGCCTCTACGTGCACTGCTCACCGAGCCTGGCCACCTTGTGGCTGATGCCGCGGCTGCATCGCTTTGCGCAGGCCCATCCCGAGATCTCGCTCAACTTCTCGGCCGCGCCCACGCACAGCGACTTCGCGCTCGGTCAGGTCGACATGGACATCCGCTACGGCGTGCCGCAGTGGCCCCATCTCATGGTGGAGCCCCTGTTCGAAGAACGCATCGTGCCGCTCGCCAGCCCAGCGTTCATTCGCACGCATCGGCTCAAGCGCCCCGACCAATTGCTGCGCGTGCCGCTGATCCAGAGCAACGTGAGCGTCGTGCAGTGGTCCGATTGGTTCGCGGAGTTCTCGGACAAGCGCGCGCCCGACCGCTTCACGCTGCGCTTCGACCGCGCGCACATGTCGCTCGACGCCGCCGCGCAAGGACTCGGCGTGGCGCTGGAGAGCACGACCACAGGCAGCAAGCACATCGCCGAAGGCCAGCTGCGTCCGGTGCTGGGAATGGACAAGTCGATCCGCTTGAAGGCGCATTTCGCGGTCTATCCGTCGCGCCACGCCAAGCGGCCGCCCGTTCGGGCGTTCCTGTCCTGGTTGCACGGCGAGGCCGGCGCGAACGCATCGCCGCCGCGCGCGCCGCGGGGCTAGCCGGTTGCCGCCATCCCCGCCGCGATGGCGCCCGTCAGGACGAGGCTCCCAGCCCAGACCGCTTCCAGGTTGAACCAGCTGCGCTTCAGGAAGCGCAGCCCGAGCCAACGGTAGACGGCCCACGCCAGCGCGAGGCCACAGGCGAGCATCACGGCGGTGTGCACGAGCGCCATCAGCAGGGCCGTGCTCACGCTCGTGGCCATCCCCAGATGGCTGTGCTGCGCCGCCTCACTCGCGCACAAGCCGAGCGCGATCGGCACCAGCATCAGCCCTGCGCCGTGGGCGGTGGCCATCAGAAACGACCACCACGCCAGGCGAGTCGGCGGCACGCGCGCCAGGAAGCGCGGATGGCGTGGCCGCGCGAGGCGCCACACACCAAAGCCCAGCACCAGCAGGCCGGCTCCGACGCGGACCGCCCGGCTCCACTCGACGTACCAGGCGAGCAACGTGAAAGGCACCAGCACCACCGCCATCGCCAGCAGGTGTCCGACACCGAGCGGCAGCACGGTGGCGAACACCGCGGCGTCGCGGCGCGCGGCCAAGCCGTTGGCCACCGCCAGCGGCCAGCCCATCGACGGGTTCAGACCGTGATAGACGCCGAAGCCGACCACGCCCAGCCAGGCGGCGGCCTCGGCGCTGAGCATGCCTCAAGCCGATGGATAGCAGAACGAATCGGTCGAGCAGTCGCCCCCTTCCAGGCGGATCTGGTGCGCGCCGTAGTCGCGACCGAACTCGATGCAGAACTCGCGATCGAGCGTGATGCCGCCGTCGGCACCCACGTTGCACATCACCTGCACCCCGGCCACACCGTCTGGATAGAACTGCGTGTCCCAGCGGCTGTAGAGGCCGTTGGTGAAGTACACGCGCTTGCCATCGCGGCTGATCTCGGTCATCTGCGGACCGCCCTGGAACGCCTTGCCGGTGGGATGCTGGTCGTGGCGCGCGATGCCGCCGATGCGCACGCTCCCGGTCTGCTTGGGCGCCATCGGGTCGCTGACGTCGTATTGCTTCAGTTCGCCGGTTCCCCAGCAGGCCACGTAGAGGAAGCGGTCGTCGAGCGACAGATCGATGTCGCTGATCAGCGGTGGCGCCGCGCCGAAGCCCTGCAGCAGCGGCGGCAGCACCGACTTGTCGGCGGGCTCCGGCGGAATCGTCGCCGTCTTCTTGGCGTGGAACTTACCGCCTTCGCGCCACCACGTCCACACCGAGCCTTCGAGGTTGGTGGTGTCGACCACCACGCCGAGGAAGCCGTACTCGCGCGTCGGGTCGTGCGCGGGACGCACTTCAAGCGCCATCTGATGGTTGGCGCCGAGGTCGATCGTCTGCAGGTGCTTGCGCCCGCGCAGGTCCCAGAAATGAAGCTGATGACCGTACTTGTTGGACAGCAGGTCCTCGGCCACCACGCCGTTCTCGAACTGCGGCGGCCGACCCCATTCGCTGGACACCATGTAGTCGCGCGGCAGGTTCCACCAGAAGTCGTAGTGCAGTTGCTGCGGACCGCGGTCGATCTCCCACTTGCCCAGGATCTCGAAGCTCTCGCAGTCCATCACGAACACGCCGGCCGGGCCCTGCGTGCCGTCGGCACCGCCGCCACCGAGCGTGCTGACGTAGATGCCCTCGGGCCCGCAGTGGGTGGTGTGCGGCCTCGAGTAGCCGGTCTTCTTCAACACCTCTTCGGGCTCGATCACCTTGGCGAGCGTCGGCTTGCGCGGATCGGGCTGCGTATCGACCACGTAGATGCGCGACGAGCGGATGCCCGGGATGATGAGGTAGCGCCGCTTCAGGAACGCGTGGCCTGACATCGGCGACAGCGCTGACGAGCACGCGTTCCAACCGAAGTGGTGGAACTCGTCGCCCTTGTACGGCATGTCGAGTCGATGCAGCACTTGGGCGTAGGTCGGCGAGCCCGGGTCGACGTCGACCACCGCCAAGGCGTCGGGACGCGACCCATCGGGCGACAGCAGCGCCGTGTACGCGATGCGCTCGCGCGGTGCCTCCATGGCCAACCGCGGTGATGGATGAAACGTGGGGTCGGGCCGAACGGTCTCGAGCATCTTCGCCTCCTATGCAGTTGGCCGCCCAGCATCCTCCGCGCGTATACGCTGTCAAGTGACACTGGCAGGCGAAGGGTGAAGCGATCGATAGGGTCGACCGCCGGCGAGCGGCTTGCGGACCTCGAGCACCGGGGCAACGCCGGTTGGGACGCGCCAGCTGCGGCCGATCTCAGCGGCGTTCCGTTCGGCGGTCAGGCGTGCCGCAGCCGATCGCCGCCGCTCACAGCCGCGCGAACTCGCGATATCCCTTGGCGGCCGACGCCTGGGCGGCTGGAATCGCGGCCCCGCTTTGCGGCGTGACCGGGAAGATCGCGTTGATCTGCCCGGTGCCCGACGCCCCGAAGTACGGCGTGATCACCTCGACCTGGCCGTCGTAGTCGGACCAGCCGAGCGCACCGAGCAGCATCGCGGTGTCGTGCATGAAGCCTTCGCCGTGACCTTTGCTGGCGTACTCGGGCAGCATCTCGCAGAACTCGGGCCAGCGGCCCTGCTGCCACAGCTCGACCACGCGGCGGTCGAGCGTCTCGAGGAACGGGCTCCAGATCTTGAACGCGAATTGCGGTGCCAGCCCGTTCTGCGCGAAGCGATGGCTCAGGCTCCCGCTGGCGAAGAACGCGACCGCGCCGTCGTAGTGATCCTCGACCGCCTTGCGCATCGCCCAGCCGAGGCGCGCGCTGTCGTTCAGGTAGTGCGCGGTGCACAGCGCCGACACCGAGACGACCTTGAAGTGCTGGTCGGTGTTCATGTAGCGCATCGGCACCAGCGTCCCGTACTCGGGGCCGAGCGTGGTGGCATCGTGCGCCAGCGTCTCGACGCCGTGTTCGTTGCACACCTTCGCCAGCAGCTTGCCCAGCGCCGGGTTGCCCGGAAACTCGAACGCCATGTTGCTGATGAAGTGCGGCAGCTCGTTGCTGGTGTAGAGCCCTTTGAAGTGCGGCGCGCAGTTGATGTGGTAGTTGGCGTTGACCAGCCAGTGGGTGTCGAATACGACGATCGTGGCGACACCGAGCGCGCGGCAGCGGCGGCCGATCTCGAGGTGGCCTTCGATCGCATCCTGCCGCGTGCCCTGGCGCTCGCCGGGCAGCTCGCTCAGGTACATCGACGGCACGTGGGTGATCTTGGCGGCGAGTGCAAGACGGCCCATGCTCACGCTCCCCAGTGCGGAATGGGGTGCGAACCGAGCGACACCGCCACGTTCTTCGGCTCGAGGAACACCTCGTAGCTCCAGGTGCCGCCTTCGCGGCCGACTCCGCTCGCCTTGGTGCCGCCGAACGGCTGCCGCAGGTCGCGCACGTTCTGGCTGTTGACGAAGCACATGCCGGCTTCGATCGCCGCGGCCACCCGGTGCGCACGGCCGAGGTTCTCGCTCCACACGTAGCTGCTCAGGCCGTAGGGGATGTCGTTGGCGATCCGGATCGCGTCGGCCTCGTCGGTGAACGGGATCAGGCACGCCACCGGGCCGAAGATCTCGTCCTGGGCGATCTTCATCCGGTTGTCGACGTCGGCGAACACGGTCGGCAGCACGTAGTTGCCTTTGCGCAGGTGCGCGGGCAACTGCGGCGCGTGCAGGCCACCGCACAGCAGCGTGGCACCTTCGCCGGGCCCGAGCTCGATGTAGCGGCGCACCTTGCCCAGGTGCTGCGGGCTGATCATCGGGCCGATGATCGTCTTCTCGTCGAGCGGGTCGCCGACCGCGATCCGCTGGGCGCGCTCGACGAACTTCGCCGCGAAGTCGGCGTAGATCGACTTCTGCACCAGGATGCGGCTGCCCGCGGTGCAGCGCTCGCCGTTGTTGGAGAAGATCATGAACACCGCGGCATCGAGTGCGCGGCTCAGATCGGCGTCGTCGAAGATCACGAACGGGCTCTTGCCGCCGAGCTCCATGCTGAACTTCTTCAGCCCGGCCATCTGCACGATGCGGTTTCCCGTGGCCGTGGAGCCGGTGAACGAAATCGCGCGCACGTCGGGATGCGCGCACAGCGGCTCACCGGCGCCCTTGCCGGTGCCGTGCACGACGTTGAGCACGCCCCTCGGCACGCCGGCCTCGAGCACCAGCTCGCCCAGGCGCGCTGCGGTCAGCGGCGACAGCTCACTCATCTTCAGCACCGCGGTGTTGCCGAATGCGAGGCACGGCGCGGTCTTCCAGGTGGCCGTCATGAACGGCACGTTCCACGGGCTGATCAGCGCACACACGCCGACCGGATGGAACAGCGTGTAGTTCAGGTGCGTCGGCGTCGGGTAGGTGTGGCCGTCGACGCGCGTGCACATCTCGGCGAAGTAGTAGAAGTTGTCGGCCGCGCGCGGCACCAGCTGCTTGCCGGTCTGCGCGATCGGCTGGCCGGTGTCCTGCGTCTCGGTGCGCGACAGCTCGGCCACGTGCTTGGCGATCAGGTCGCCGACCTTGCGCATCAATGCGGCGCGTTCGCTGGCCGGGCGGGTGGCCCAGGCGGGAAACGCCGCCTTGGCGGCGGCAACCGCGGCGTTGATTTCGTCGGCGCCGCCATCGGCCACCTCGGCGAGCGCCTCTTGCGTGGCCGGGTTGATCGTCTCGAAGGTCGCCTTGCTGTCGACCGGTCGGCCGTCGATCAGGTGCTGGATTCGCATGCGTGTTCCGTTGTTGGGATCAGCGTCCGAACGTCGCGTCGTCGACGATCGTGTTGACCAGGCAGCCGATGCCTTCGATCTCGGTTGCCACTTCGTCGCCGACACCGACGTTGACCACGCCCTCGGGCGTGCCGGTCAGGATCACGTCGCCGGGGCCGAGCGTCATGAAGCCGCTCAGGTATTCGATCAGCGATGGGATGTCGTGCACCAGGTCGCGCGTGTTGCCGCTCTGGGTCTGCTTGCCGTTCACGAAGGTGCGCAGATTCAATTGCACCGGCGTCGCGATGTCGGCCGCGTCGACCAACCAGGGCCCGAGCACGGTGCCGCCATCGCGGTTCTTGACGCGCGCGTTCGGCCGATACCAGTTCTCCAGGTAGTCGCGGATCGCGTAGTCGTTGGCCACCGTATAGCCGGCCACGTGCCGCATCGCATCGGCCTTGCGGATCTGCTTGCCGGCTGCGCCGATCACCACCGCGAGCTCGCATTCGTAGTGCATGAAGGTCGCGTCCCTCGGCCGGCGCGTATGGCCACGATGGCCGATCACGGCGCCCGGGCCCTTGAGGAACACCAGCGGCTCTTCCTGCTTGCCGAACGACAGCTCTTTCGCGTGATCGGCGTAGTTCAACCCGAGCGCGACGATGGTGCCGACCTCGAAAGGCGGCAGCCAGACCACCGCGTCCTCGGCGACGACGCGGCCGTCGGCCAGGCGCAGGCCTTGCCCCTGTGGCGTGGCCTCGTGGATCGCCCCGGCGTAAGCGACGCGAGCGCGCCTCATGCGTGCGGCTCCAGCGGATGGTCGTGCGCGGTGCCGGCGGCGACGAGCGCGCTTTCGAGCCGGCCTAGCCCATCGATTTCGATCGCCACGCGCTGCCCCGCGCGCGCGCTCGGCGCGCCCTGCGACGTGCCGAGCAGCAGGATGTCGCCTGGCGACAGCGTCATGAAGTCGGTGACGTCGCTCAGCAGCGTGGCCCACGGCCGGATGCGCTGGGCGGTATCGGTGCGCTGCACCAGCTCGCCATCAACGAACACCTGCACCGCCAGCGCACCGGGCTCCCGCACACGCTCGCGCGGCATGACGGGCCCGATCACGCAACTGCCATCGAGCGCCCTGAAGCGCACCGACGGACGATAGAAGCTGTCGTGCGGCACGCTCAGGTCGTTGACGATCACGTAGCCAGCCACGAACGCCGCAGCGTCCTGCGCCGCCACACGGCAGGCGGTGCGGCCGATCACCAGTCCTACGTTGGCGCCGATCTGAAGCCCATCGGCACCCGCCGGCACCTCGCAAGCCGATCCCGCGCCGCCCAACGTGTTGCGCGGCTTCAGATACAGCACCGGCGCCTTCGGTGGAGCCTTGTACGGTGGCTCGTTGACCCGAGCGCCGAGCGAAGCCAGCGCTGGCTCGTGGTTCAGCAAGACGCCGTAGACCGTGCCGCTCAGACGGTACGGCGCGAAGCCGAAGGTCAACGCAGTGGGATGCATCCGCAGTGGCCGCGTTTGGTGAGCGGCCGCTCGGATGTTAGCGCCACGCGCGCGGCGCGCCCTACGACGGCAGGAAGTCCACCGGCCAGGACACGACCATGATGTCGACGTCCTTGTTGCCGAAGTCGAACTGCTTGATGCGCGCGAGCAACTTGCGCTCGAGCTCCGAGGTCTTGAGCTCGCTGGACAGCACGCGCACGTCGACCACTTCGCCGGATGGCGCGATCTTCAGCTCGACCACCACCTTGCCCTGCAGCGTCGGATCGTCGCGCAGCGCACGGTTGTAGATCGCGTAGATAGCGCCCTTGTTGCGCTCGAAGACGAGCTTGATCTCTTCGATCGAGCGGCTGGCCTTGCCGCCGCCGCCCTTGTGCAGCGAGCCGCCGCGGCCGGCACCGGTGTCGTCGCCCTTGACGCCGCCACCACCCGCGCCCCCGCCGCCACCGCCGCCTGCCACGCCCTCGACCAGCGTGGTGGCGCGGCCCGCGAGGCCGCCGCCGCCGGTGTTGCGGCTGTAGGCCGCGGTGTTGATGCCGCCGGAGCCGTTGCTGGCGTTGGAAGTAATCAGCGAGCGCACCGGGATGCCCGCTTCGTCGCCGGCGCCCACGCCGACACCGACGCCCGCGCCGACGCCCTTGCCCTGCTTGATCTCCTGGTTCAGCTGCACGGCGACCGGGGCGCCGCGGATCTCGGCGAGCTGGTCCTTCATCGCCAGCAGGCCGACCCCGGCGGCCTTGCGGCGCGCACCATCGATCTCGCCGGGCGGCTTGTTCGGAATCGGCTGCCGCGCCTCGGGCACCGGCTGCTTCACGGTCTCGGGCTTGGGGTCCTCGGGCTTCTTCGGATTCGCGGCGGCCGGCTGCTCCTCGGCTTTCTTCTCGACCTTCACCGGCGCGGGCGGTGGTGGCGGCGCCGGCTGCTCGCGCTCGAGCACGATGCGCGCCAGCTGCGGCGGCAGCTCGGCGACCTGGGTGCGGTCCTCCTTCGGCTTGGGCAGCGCCAGGAACAGCAGGCACATCAGCGCACAGAGGATCAGCACGCGGTTGCGGATGCGCTTGAAGCGCGCCTCGTCGGCGATCGCCGTCGCCCAAGGCAGCACCGACTGCCGGAACGAGATCGCGTACGTGGCGGCGACAGCCCGACTCACGTGACCCCCTTGGCCCAGCGGGCCGTCCCCCAAAGGGGGAATGAGCTCCTTCGGAGCGGCCGTGCGCAGCTCACGTCTCGAACCTCTGCCGCACCGCGAACGACACGTCGGTGAAGTTGGCGCGCGCGCTGGTGACCATCACCTTGCGCAGCAGGCGATACGGGATGTCCTTGTCGCCCATGATCGTGATCGCCGCCTTCAGCGCCTGGTTCTTCTCGCGGATCACCTGGCGCTTGGACAGCAGCTCGAGCTCGGCCTTCAGCGCGGGGATCACGTCGGCGTCGCTCTTCATCACCTCCGCGACGTCGGCCACCTTGCGGCCGTCGACCACGATCTCGCTGCCGTTCACCGACACCACGATGGTTTCCTTCGGATGCGTATCGGCCAGCGACTCCGGCAGCCGCACCGCGCGCGAATTGGGCAGCGTCTCGATCTCGGTGGCCGACGACAGCAGGAAGAAGATCAGGATCGTGAAGATGTCGATCAGCGATACCAGGTTCAGGTCGAGCTGCTGCTTGTTGCGCTCCTTGCGTGCGGCGCGCTTCTGAATGGGGGTCAGGTTCATACGACCCCCTTGGCCCTACGGGCCGTCCCCCCGAGGGGGAGCAAGCGCCTTCGGAACGGCCGAGCGGCGCTCATGACGCGGCCTTGTTGCGCACCGGCGCATCACCGACCGACACCTCGGGGAACAGCTCGACGCGGACCAGCTTGGTGCCGCCGTTGGCGCTGCGTCCCGTGCGCACCGCGTCCATCACCTGCACCAGCACGTCGTACGACGTGTCCGGCTCCGACAGCACGGTGGCGGTGCGCGTCTCGGGGAACTTCTGCTTGATGGTCTGCATCAGCGTGTTCAACGCCTTGATGTCGTGATGGCCATCCTTCTTCTCGATGCGCTGGATCAGGCCGCCGAGGCGGTCGCCGACCTCGAGCGCCTCGGGGCGGATCACCACCTCGAGCTTGAGGTCGTTGGCCTTCAGCTGCTCGAGCTTGTTGCTCGACTGCGCGGGCAGCGTCAGGTCCATCACCGCCAGCCGCGTGAAGACGGCGGTCGACAGCAGGAAGGGCACCAGCACCACGATCAGGTTGATGAACGCGGTGACCTCGAGCGCGGCCACCTCCTTGCGCAGGCGTCTGACTCGCATGGCGGTCTCGCTTGGGCGACGGGATGCGCGAGGGAATCAGCGCGCGGCCGGCGCGGTTTCGGACTTCAGGCGCTGCACCAGATTGAGGAAGCTGATCTTCGCGGCCTCCAGGCCGTCGACGATCTCGGCGGTGCGCGCCTGCAGGAACGCGTGGATCAGCAGGAACGGGATCGCCACCATCAGCGCGAACGCGGTGTTGTTCATCGCGATCGAGATCGAGGCCGACAGCATCTCGGCCTTCTCGGCCGGGTTGACCTGCGCCACAGCGGTGAAGCCCTTGATCAGGCCGATGATGGTGCCCAGCAGGCCGACCAGCGTGATCACGTTGGCGAAGGTGGCGATGTAGTGCGTGCGCTTCTCCAGCCGCGGCACGATCTCCATCATGCCCTCCTCCATCGCGGCGTCGATCTCCTCGCGGCGCGCCGGGCTCTGCATGCGGTGCAGGCCGTTGGAGACGATCTTGCCGATCGCGGCGTCGGACTTGCCCGACACGTGCTGCACTTCCTTGAACTTGCCGTTCTGCAGCATCGGCAGCATCTGCTCCCACAGCTTGCGGTTCTCGGCGCGCGCGCGGCTCAGGAAGACGAAGCGCTCGATGGCGATCGTCAGGCCCAGTGCCATGATCAGGATGCTGGGGTAGATGAACAGGCCGCTGTCCTGAAAGAATTTAACGGCGGTGTCGAACGCACTCATCACTCACTCTCCTGTCGGATCCGACTGCTCGGCTGTTGGAACTGGAAAACTACCTGGCTGCCGGCGCGGCGGGCTGCACCATCGCGTCGTAGCGAACTTGGCGGCGGAACACGTCGCGATCGACCGGCGCCAGCACCTCGTCGAGCACGCCGCCGGGCGCACGGCCCGCCAGCTCGCCCTGCAACGGCTTTTTCCACGGCACGATGTACAGCACCTTCGGCAGCTCGCGGTTGCCGATGATCTGCGTGCGCTCGATGTCGGCGCGGTCCTGCGCGATCGCGGGCATCGCGGCGGCGACCATCAGCGCGGCGCCCAGGCGAAGCAGCGTCACGTGTGCACCCTTCGGCCTGCGGCCGTTCCCGCCGAGCAGGAGCGTTCGCACTTGGGAGCGGCCCGGCGTGCTCATTGGGTATTCTTCGCGCTGCGCGCTTCGGAATTCGCCTTGGGAGCGGCCCGGCGGCTCATGGCTTCTCCTTCAGGCTCAGCGCGACGTGGTCGTCCTTGCGATTCTTCAGATCGGCCACCCACTTGGTGACCGCGGCGTCGCCGCCCGCCAGCGCGAGGTATTGGTCGTACAGCACCAGAGCGCGCTTGCGATCCTGCAGGTAGAGGTCGTTCAGGATGCCGAGATTGAGCACCGGCGACGCATAGGTGCCGTCGAGCGCGATCGCTTTCTCGTATTCGTCGCGCGCCTTGGTGAACTGGCCCTGTTGCCGGTAGGTGATGCCGAGGTGGTTGTGGAACACCGCCTGCTGCGGGCTCACCTCCACCGCCTTCTCGAGCGCCGCCGCAGACTCGGTCAGCTTGCCGGCCTGGCGATACAGCAACCCGAGGTTGGCGTGCACGCCGCCCAACTCGGGATTCGATTGCGCCAGCGCCTTCAGCTGGGCCGTGGCCTCGTCGTTGCGACCAGCGCGCATCGCGCGGCGCGCGGTATCGAACGCGGCCTGCGCCTGCGGGTCGATCGGTAGCTCGGGCTCCGCCGGGTTCGGCGCGACCACCACCGCCGACGGACCGGCTTTCTCGGCGGCTGCCGCGCGCTCGGCCGGCGACGGCGCGGCCTGCGAGTCTTCGGCAGGCTTGTCGTCCACCGACGGTGCGGTCATCTGCTTGTTCGCCGCCACCGGGTCGGGCATCGATGCGCAGCCGGACAACGCCGCAACCAGCAGCGCGGGCAGTGCCAGCGCGAGCGGTTGCTTGAGCGTTTCAACGAATCGCATCGATCACGCTTTCACTGCGCTCCAACTTGCCGTAGCGCACCGGCTGCAGCTGGGCCAGCGACTTGAAGCTCTCCTGCACCCACTTGTCGTAGATGCCCGAGGCGGCGCGCTTGGCGTTGACCTCGTGCAGCTCGGTCGCCTTCTCCTCGAACGGGAACGCCTGCTCCTCGAGCATCACGTTGTACTGTTCGAGCTCGGCCTTGTTCAACTTCTTCGGCCGTTGCGAGGACAGCATAGCTTTGCCAAAGTCCTGATACAGCGAGGCGGTGTGATAAGTCGCTGCCGTCGTGACGTCGGCCACGCCGTAGTTTGCCGCTGCTGCATAGGCATTCAAAGCCTCTTCCATCTTTGTTTTTTTCAGTTTCAAGTTCTTTGCGAGTGGCTCGACCAACGCTACTTTTCGATACGCATCGGCGAGCGGCTCGGCCATCGCCAGCGCCGCGTTGGCGCCGAGGTAGCGGGTGCGATCGGTGCGTCGCGCGCCGCCGGCCAGATCGAGTTGGTGGATCTCCTTCATCAGCGCGAATTCGCGCGCGGCGTTGCCGTCGGCCTTGGCCATCTGCGCGAGCCGCCAGCGCACCTCGATGCCGGTCTCGAGCGATTCGGGATACAGCTTGAGGTAGCGCTCGTACGCGCGCGCCGCAGCGGCTCGCGCGCCGCTCTTCTCGTACAGCTCGGCGGCCTGCCACAGCGACGACTGCGCGAGCTTCGGATCCTGGGCTGTCGTGGCCAGGCGTTCGAACTCGGCGGCCGCCTGTGCGCCCTGACCCTTCTCCAGGTACGCCAGCGCGAGCTTCGGGCCCACCTCGGCAGCCAGCGGATGATTGGGGTTGGCGCGGCGGAAGTCCTCGAGCGCGCGCGTCGCGGCGTCCCAGTCCTTCAGCGCGATCAGCGCGGCGGCCGCGTCGTACTGCGCATTGACGCGGATGCTCGAGGTCGGCGCCACCACTGCCACGCGGTCGAAGTGGCCCACCGCCTCGCGCAGGTTGCCGGCCGCGCGCGCCTGCTCGCCCTGCTTGTAGACCGAGGCGGCGAGACGCTCGACGAGTTCGTTGCGCTTGGCGTCGCGGTCGGGCGTCAGCGCGAGCACCTCACGGTATCCGTTCTCGGCGTCGGCGAATGCCCCCTTGTCGAACGCGCTGTGCGAGATCACCGTCCAGGCGATACGCCGTTGCTCGGGCGCTGCCGGCGGATCGAGCTGCAGCACCATCTGCGCGACCTCGGCGGCGCGGTCGTCGCGCAGCGCGAACAGCTTCTCCGACGCGTTGGTCAGCACCGATCCCGCGCGCGGGTCGCTCGGGAATGCCTTGGCGAAGCGCAGCGCGCTGTCGACGCTGGTGCGCTGCACGCCGGCGAGCTCGTTGGCCGCTGCGGCCTTCTCCAGGCCGGCGTAGGCCAGCAGCGCCGAGTAGCCCGCGTCGGCGCTCTTGGTATGCACCGGGTAGCCGTAGGCGGTCTTCTCGTACTCGGTGGCGGCGTCGAGCAGCTGCCTGTCCTCGAACAGCAGCTCGGCCAGCAGGAAGTTGTTCTGCGCGGTGTCGGGGTCGTCGGGGAACGAGCCGATGTAGGCGCGGTACCAACGCACCGCTTCCTGGTAGTCGGCGCTGGCCTTGGACTTCTGCGCCAGCGCATGGTGGTGACGTGCCAGCTCGGTGAGGTGGGTCTTGACCAGCGGCCGCGCGCGCTCCCAGCCATCGGGGTTGGCCTTGCGGAACTCGCTGTCGATGCCGTAGCGCGAGACGTAGTCCTTCTTCGCCTCCAGCGCCAGGGTCGCGAAGCCGGTGGCCTGGTAGATCTCGATCACGCGCGCCTGCAGCTGCGGCGCCTGCGCGTGCAGCGGCTGCTGCTTGACGAAGGCGCTGAAGGTGTCGGCGGCGTCCTTGATGCGGTCCTGCTTGATGTAGAGCTCGCCGAGCTGCTGGTAGACGCGGAACTCGTAGCCGCGACGAACATCGTCGGTGATGTACGGCGGGATCGACGCCGGGCCCTGCAGGTTCTGCAGGCTGATGCTCATCACGCGGAAGGTGTCGTCGACCAGCTCGCGGTCGGCGCGCGTCAGCTCCAACACATTAGCGAGATCGGTCTCGTCGCTGCGCAGCGCCGGCTTGCGGTCGAGCACGCCGAAGAAGGACTGCAGCGAGTCCTCGAGCCGGCCCTGCTTGAACAGGGACCAGCCTTGCATGTACAGCGCGCGCTCCTGGAACGGATTGCCCGAGTCGCCCTTGAGCACTGCGGTGAACGCCGCTTCGGCCTTCGCGTAGCCGCGAGTCGCGAACAGGATCTCGCCGCGGCGGAACTGCGCCTCGTCGAAATAATGCGTCTTCGGATAGTCGGCGACCAGCCGATCGAGCGTCTTGATCGCCGCCTCGAGCTCCCCGCCCTGCTCCTGCGCGCGCGCGAGCTGGTACAGCACGCGGTCGTTGCCGGGATCGTTCGGGTGCTCCTTCAGGAACTCCTGGTAGCGCGCGATCGCCACCTTGTAGTCGGGCGTCGCTGCCGAGCCGCTCAGCATGCGCTGGTCGGCGGCGTCCATCTCGAGGTCGCCGAGCCGGCGCATCGCCTCGGCGCGCTGCTGCGCTTTGGGCGCCGCCTCGAGGAATTTGCGATACGCGGTGATCGCGTCGGCGACGTCGGCCTTGATGCCCTTGTCTTCGGGCACCTCGACCTCGCGGCCCGCCAACGTCTTCAGCGTCGGTGCCTTGTCGTCCTCCTGCGCGCGCTTGCTCGCGCAGGCAGCCAGCATCAGCGCCGCGCCGAGCGCGAGCGCAGCGCGCGCTGCGCGTGGCGCGTGTCGACGCGGCGGGTTAAGGCTTGCTCGCATCGTTGGGCGTCCTGGCCAGCGCGGCGCGGTCGTAGAGCTGAGCGACCGCGAAGCGGGCCTGCGTGGAGTAGGCGGCGAGGCGCTCCTTCTGCCGCGTCAGCTCGGCCACCGCGAGCTCCTGCACCTGGCCTTGCTGCTCGAGCGTCAGCGCGGCGACGCGCGGGATCATGCCGCGCACGCTCGCCTCGAGCTCGGCGATGCGGGCGGCGAACCGCGCCTGCTTCGCGGGCTCGTCGCGCTGCGCCTGCGTGAGCGCCTCGTCGCGCGCGCGCGCCAGTTCGAGCTCGGTGTTGATCGTGCGCAGCGCCTTGCGTGCGTTCCACAGCCGGTCGGGATGCTCCTGCGCCAGCTGCCAGGTCAGCGCGCCGGCGACACGGCGCACGCGCTCGGCCGCCGCGGCGACCTCGGGATCGCCGCCCGCACGCTCGACGATCTTGCGGATCTCTTCCACGCGATCGAGCTGCGCGCGCCGCGTCGCGTCGACCAGCACCGTGTGGTCGCCTTCGGCATCGGCGCGGTCGACCCCGGTGGTCAGCTCGTCGCGGCGCTTGGTCATCGCGTCGATGCCCAACGCTTCAGCGCGCTCGCGCACTTTCGGCAGCCGTTCGGCATACGCCTGGCGGCGGTTGGCGAGCATTTCCTTGTAGACCGACAGCGCATCGGCCCAGCCCTGCAGATTCTTGGTGAGGAAGCGCAGGTCGCGCCAGTTCTTGAACGCTTCCTGGAACTCGTGGCGCGCCAGCACCTGCGTCAGATGGCTCGCGTGCGGCAGGTCGGGCAGCTCGGCGATGTTCCAGAACCAGCCCATCTCGTCGCCGGGGTTCTTGTCGAGCAAACCTTCGAGCAGCTTGCCGGCGCGGATCGCGCCGATCGACTCGTCGAGCGCGACGTTCTCGCGGTCGAAGGCGGCGAGCGCGTCCTGGTAGCGCTCGAGCGACTGGCCGTAGGCGCCGATCTCGGCGTAGGCAAACGCCACCGCGATGCGCGCCTCGAGCACCGCCGCATCGCTGCCGTCGCGGTTGGCGGTCAGCTCGGTCCACGGCACCAGCGCCTGCTTGTGCTGCCTGAGCGCCGCCGACGCCCAGCCGAAGCCGAGCAACGCCTTGTTCGCGAGCATGCTCGACAGACGCACGCGCTCGAGGAACGCGCGCGCCGCCTCGGGCTTCTCGTCGGCCAGCGCCGCGAAGCCGAGCGCGACGTTGGCCTTGTCGCGAAGCGCCTTCAGCTCCTCGGTCGGTGCGGGTGACTTGCCGACCTCGTCGAGCATCGCGATGCCGCCGGCGATGTCGTCCGAGCGCACCAGCGCGACGCCGAGGTTGTAGCGCGCGTACAGCCCAGCGGTGCTGCTGGTGGTCAGCGTCGCCAGCACCTTGGCGGCGCCGGCATAGTCGGCACGCGCCATCAGCAGTTGCGCCTGCAGCAGCACGCGCTCCTCCTGCATGTCGGCCGGCAGGTTGTTCTCGATGCGTGCCATCGCCGCGTCGGCGAGGTCGATGAAGCCGCGCTGGTAGCGGATCTTGGCGAGATAGAACCACGCGCGGTCTCGCACCGGCGCGGCGGCGCCCTTCTCGATCAGTTGCGTGAAGATCTCGCCGGCCTCGCGGTGCATGCCGTACGACAGCAGCATGCCGCCGCGCAGCAGCTCCGCTTCGTCGGCGTGCTGCGACACGCGGTGGACGTGCTGCGACGTCATCAGCCCGGTGATGGCCGTGAAGTAGCGGTCCTGGAAGAACTGGAACAGCGTGTCGCCGTAGTGCGGGTCGACGATCGGCCGCGGCTTGGGCGCGTCGGCTGCACCGGCCGCCGCTCCCAGCGCGAAACAAACCAATGCGGCGCCGACGCGCCGCATGGGGCCGAACAGTCGCTGCACCTGCATCACGTCACTGCCAGACCTTGACGTCGAACTCCGGCTGCAACTTGCCGGTGGAGTCCTTGATGCGCAGCTCGATGTACTTGGGATCGGTGCCCTTGTCGAACTTGATCGTCGTGCCGCGCTTGTAGTCGCGATAGTGCGGGCCGCCACCGGTGAAGAAGGCGACGATCTCGTGGGGACCGGCCTTCAGGTTGCCGAGGTACGCGCGCTGCACGCCGCCGCGGTGCAGCGCCTGCACCTCCAGCGGCGTATACAGGTAGTTGGTGACGATCTTGTCGTCGAGCTTGATCTGCACCGAATCGAGCTCGAACATCTTGCCGACGTCCATCGACACGAACACCGCCACCTGCGTGTTGGCCGGGAACAGCAGCTCCTCTTCGAGCACGAGCAGGTCGCGGTTCAGCTTGATGACGTCGCCCTTCAGCTCCTGGATGCGGTTGTCGAGGCTCGCCGGCGCAGCCGCCGGCGCGACCGCGACCGCGGCCGAATCCTTGGCACCCAACGCCGCGCGGGCGGCCGCCGCGGGCTGCGCTGCGGCCGGCGCAGAGGTCGTCGGCGTCGCGGGAGCCTGCGCCGTGGGCAGCGGCGTCGCGTTCACGTTGGCCGCCGGCACCGGCATCGCGGTGGCAGGCGTGTCGGCCGCGGGGACGCTGTGCACCAGTAACGCCAGCCCGATGGCGGCGATCGAATGAAAGGTGCGTGCGGACATGGTCCTCTCCGATGTGAGGCTGGTCAGAAGGTCGCGGTCACCAGCAGCTGCAGCACGTGCGCGCCGTACGAGTACAGCTGGCCGGTGCGGATGTCGGTGAAGTCGCTGAACTTGTACCGCTGGTACTCGTAGTTCAAGTGCGCCTGGATCTCGTACTTGCCCGGCACCTGCTTGTACTGGTAGGTGACTCGCACGCCCGGCGCAATGTCGTCGTAGGTGCTCAGCTGGCGGTTGCGCGACACGTAGGTGGTCTCGACCGGCGCGTTGTCGAAGTAGAAGAGCGCCTTGCTCTGCTTGTAGTAGCGCAGGTAGCCGTCGATCAGGAACGATTCGCCGAAGTAGCGGCTGCCGCCGACCTCGAACGTGTGCGCCTTGATGTCCCAGGTATCCCAGAAGTAGCGGTAGTCGGCGTGCAGCGACGTGCGCGGCATGATCTCGCCGATCGCGCCGGCCTTGATCGCGCGGCTCGAGCGCGTTCGCGGGTTGCGCTCGGGCACCAGCGAGCCGAACACGCGCGCGGCGCGATACGGGCTGCCCAGGAACCCCTCGTCGGACACCGCCTCCACGTTCAGCGTGGCCAGCCAGCGCGGCGTGATGATCTGCGTGACGCCGAGCCGGTAGCGCCAGTGCTTGGCGTAGTCAAAGAAGCCCTCGCCCTTCTTGCCGACGTCGTCCTTGCCGCGCGTGAAGCCGAGCTTGATCGTCGTCATGCTGCCGAACACCTCTTGCGCGGCGTCGATGCTCAGGCCCTGCGCCTTGTAGTCGGGTTCGTCGCTGCTGCTGTAGCCGACGCTGAGCAGCGAGTCGCGGTAGGCGTAGTCGGCGCCGACGCTGTACTCGGTGCGCGTCTCCTTGAAGGGACTGGCGGTGGTGACCACATCGATCGACGCGTTGCTCACCATGTCGACGTAGTAGGTGCCGGTCAGCGACACCTTGTCGTACAGACTCTTGCGCACCAGCAGCGCGGGGCCCTGTGCAGTGACGCCGCCGCCGTCGTACAGGTGGTAGATCGCCTCGGCGGTGTCCTCCGGCAGCGTCATCGCCACCGCCGGGGCAGAAGGCATCGCGCCGCCGATCAACCCGGCCAGCGGCGCGATCCAGCGTGCCCAGCGCGCGCGCGCAGCGCGCGCGGCGTGACGCACCGACGTCAGCAGCCCGGCCCACAGGCGGCTAGTTGCAGCCACAGCCGCCTCCTTGCACGCCATTGGCACCGCGAGCGCCCTCGCGCACTTCGCGCACGTGCTCGCTGTGCTTGGCCGCCAGCGCCTCGCGCTGTGCCTTCATGATCGGGTCGGCCAGGCGCTCGCGCTCGTACGGTTTGACCCACGGCTCGATCGGGCTGCAGCCCGTACACAGCCACACCATGCACGTGCACAACCAAGCGGCCGCCGCGGAACCGGCTCTGCCAGGCCGCTGGCGGCGCCCCCTGGGGGGAGGCGCCGAAGGCGCTTCGGGGGGGATCCGTCTCATTCCTTGAGCAACTCCCGAATCTGCTGGTCGTAGGTGTCTTCG
>DASTZF010000396.1:0-4181 GCA_035764445.1 Burkholderiaceae bacterium | reverse complement strand
CGGGCGAAGGCAAGACCTTCGTCTCGGTCAACCTGGCGATCAGCATGGCGATGGAACTCGACACCACCGTGCTGCTGGTCGACGCCGATGTATCGCGGCCGTCGGTGCTGCAGCGCCTGGGCATGGAGCCCGCGCCGGGCTTGCTGGACCTGTTTTCGGAGTCGTCGCGCAGCGTGGGTGAAGTCCTCCTGCGCACGAACATCGAGCGCCTGTCGATCCTGCCAGCGGGCACGCCCAGTGCGCGCGCCACCGAGCTGCTGGCGAGCGTGCAGATGACGCGACTGCTCGACGACGTGGGCAGCCGTTACTCGGACCGCATCATCGTGTTCGACGCGCCGCCGCTGCTGCCGTCGACAGAATCACGTGTGCTCGCCAGCCACATGGGCCAGATCGTGGTGGTGGTCGAAGCCGAGCACACCTCGTTCCAGACCGTCGACGCCGCGATGTCGACGCTGGAGGCATGCCCGGTGGTGCTGCCGCTCCTCAACAAGACCAGTCGCACGCAGGTCGGCAACTACTATGGCTACTATGCGACGGAAGAGAAGCCGACCTGACGGCGCTCGCCGTCCGGTGGCGGCGGTCACCGCGCGACGGAATCAGACGCATGGGATCACGGCTCGGCTGGCAACGGCAGCCGCGGCGTCGCTGGCGCTCGCATCGCCCGTCTGGGCACAACGAGTAGAGACGGAACCCTGGATCACTGCACGTCTCACCGCCTCGGACAACTCAGGTCTTGGTTTTGCCACGGCGGGACGGGATCTGATCACCGACATCACCACTGGCCTGCGCGTGCGCGCCGAAGGTGCTCGGGTGAGTCTCATCGGCAGCGCGGCGTTGCAGTCGTTCGTCTACGCGAACCACACGCAGGGCAACGACATCATTCCGCTCGTCGATCTAACGGGCCGGTGGGCGGTCGCCGAACGGTTCTTCTTCATCGAAGGGGCCGCGCGTACGACACAGACCCACGTCGACCCGTTCGCTCCCGGCCTGACGGACGCGTCGACCGACAACAACGCAACCATCACGCAGTACCGCCTGTCACCGTATATCGAATCGCAGCCCGGGGCGAACCTGCATTTCCGGGCGCGCAGCGACAACACGACGATCAAGGACTACGGCCATGCAGCGGCCGCGTTCGACGCTGTCGACAGCTCCTACTTCGGCTTCCACACCATCTCATTGGAGAGGGATCCGGTTCCGCTGGGATGGCGGGTCGAAGCCGAACGCAGCAAGACGCAGTATCAAGGCGAGTTCGTGCCGTTGATCACCGACATTGGGCGCGCGCTCGTCAACGTGGCGGTGATCGACACGCTGCGTGTCGGCCTGCGCGGCGGTGCCGAGCGCAGCAACTTCCTGACCGACCAGGGGTGGAGCGCGATCTATGGCGGCCAACTCAGCTGGCACCCGAGCGAGCGCACCGCACTCGATTTCGACGCCGAGCATCGCTTCTTCGGCAATGGGGTGCACCTCGCGTTCACCCACCGGATGCCGTGGTTGTCGTGGGATCTGCACGCCAGCCGAGACCTCGACACGACGCCGCGATCGATCTTCGACCTCGGGCCCACCGACAACGTCTCAGCGCTGCTGGATTCGATCCTGACTACCCGCATCCCCAATCCCGCGGAGCGGGCCAACCAGGTGCAGAACATCATCTCGCGCCAGGGCTTGCCGGCTTCGACGACGACTGTGATTCCGATTCTGGCGCCGCGCCTGAGCGTGGTCGAGAACGTGTCGCTCGGTGTGGCGTACCTGGGGGTGAGGAACACGCTCGCGCTGACGCTGGCTGCCACGCGAACCCGCGATGCGCTGGAGGAGGGCCCGCTGGCCACTGACAGCCCGGTGACCAACAACTTCCAAAAGGCGGTGACGCTGGCCTACACGCTGCGCATGACACCCACCACCACCGCCGGCTTGACGGTGTCATACAGCCGCATCGACTCGCTGGACACCGCGACCATCCCCGAGACAACCAAGGACGGGAGCGTGCGGGCCCACATGGCGGTTCAACTCGCCCCGAAGACGACGGCGCTGTTCGGGGCGCAGCAGCGCAAGCTGGCGTCGAACGTGACGCCCAGCGGACACGAGACGTCCGTGTTCGCGGTGCTCGACCACCGCTTCTGAGGCGCAGCCGCATGAGTGCCGAAGTCGGATTCGCGCCGCGCGCGGTCGAAACGCGGGATGCCCGATCGACGGCGGTGGCCGGTGATGCGATCACCAATGCCTTCACGATCGACGTCGAGGACTACTTCCAGGTGTCCGCCCTGGCGCCGCACATCGACCGCTCGACCTGGGATGATCGGCCGTGCCGGGTCGAGCGTAACGTCGCTCGGCTGCTCGAGTTGCTGAGCCGGCATGGCGCACACGCCACTTTCTTCACGCTGGGCTGGATTGCCAAGCGGTACCCCCACGTGGTGCGCGAAATCGTCGGCGGCGGGCATGAGCTCGCCAGCCACGGTTTCGGTCACCTGCGTGCCAGCGAGCAGGCCGTCACCGATTTCCGCGTCGACGTGCGCCACGCCAAGCATCTGCTGGAAGACATCGCCGGCCGATCGGTTCTGGGCTATCGCGCGCCGAGCTTCTCGATCGGCTACACGAACCCGTGGGCGTTCGACGTGCTGGTCGAAGAGGGCTATCGATACAGCTCGAGCGTCTATCCGGTGCAGCACGATCACTACGGCATGCCCGACGCGCCGCGTTTCCCGTACCAGGTACGACCGCAACTGTTGGAGATCCCCCTGACGACGGCGCGCGTGCTGGGCCGCAATCTACCCGCCGGTGGCGGTGGCTACTTCAGGCTGGCACCGTACGGTCTGAGCCGCTGGGCGCTGCGCCGCGTCAATCGCATCGATCGGCGGCCGGCGATCTTCTACATGCACCCGTGGGAGATCGACCCTGAGCAGCCGAGGGTGCCAGGGACGACGCTGAAGACGCGCTTTCGCCACTACGTCAATCTGCATCGCACCGAGGAGCGGTTGTCGCGCCTGCTGCAGGACTTTCGCTGGGGCCGCGTCGACGAGGTGTTCGGCCTTAGCGAGGGGCGCCACTCGTGAACCCGCCCCTGCCCCGCGTGGCGACGATTGCGGTGCGTGTGGCCAGCAGCGCCGATGCGGCGCGCTGGGACGCCTTCGTCGCCGCCTGCCCCGAGGCCACGTTCTTCCATCGCTTCGCCTGGCGCGAGATCTACCAATCGGTCTTCAGGCACCGCACGCACTACCTGATCGCCGAGCGCGCCGGTGAGGTGGTGGGCGTCCTGCCGATCGTCGAGATGCGCAGCTTGCTGTTCGGGCATTCGCTGTGCTCGTTGCCGTTTGCAGTCTACGGTGGCGTCGCCGCCAGCGACCCCGCTTGCGTGAGCCCATTGCACGCCGCCGCCGTGGCACTGGGCACCGAACTGGGCGTGCGCAACCTCGAGCTGCGCAACCGGGCGCCGCGCGAGCCCGCCTGGCACAAGCAGGATCTGTACGTCACCTTTCGCCGCGAGATCGCACCGGAGGTCGAAGCCAACCTGCTGGCCATCCCGCGCAAGCAGCGCGCGATGGTGCGCAAGGCGATCGGTCGCCAGTTGCGCTGCGAGATCGACTCGCGCGCCGATCGCTTCTTCGCGCTGTACGCTGACAATCAGCATCGCCACGGCACACCGCCGCAATCGCGGCGGTACTTCGAAGCCCTGCGCGAGGTGTTCGCCGACGACTGCGAGATCGCCACTGTGCTCAGCCCACAGGGCCAGCCGGTGTCCGCGGTGCTCTCGTTCTATTTCCGCGACGAAGTGCTGCCGTACTACGCCGGCGACGTCGCCGAGGCGCGTGACCTCGCGGCCAACGACTTCAAGTACTGGGACCTGATGCGCCGAGCGTGCGAGCGCGGGCTCAAGGTGTTCGACTACGGCCGTTCCAAGCGCGGCACCGGCTCGTTCGACTTCAAGAAGAACTGGGGCTTCGAGCCCGAACCGTTGAGCTACGAGCACTTCGTCTTCAAGGGCGACTCGATCCCGCAGCACAACCCGGCGAATCCCAAGTACCGCACGGCGATCGATGTCTGGAGGCGCCTGCCGCGCCCCGTGGTTAACTCGGTGGGGCCGCTGCTGGCCCGCTACCTCGGGTGAACGGGGAGCACGAGCGTGGCCATCCAGGATCAACGGCCGTTGGTGGCGCATGTGCTGCATCGGTTCGACGTCGGCGGGC
>DASTZF010000395.1:0-9748 GCA_035764445.1 Burkholderiaceae bacterium | reverse complement strand
CGTCAGCGCGCCCACGCTCGCGGTGACGAGCCGCGTGCGCACGCGCAATCGCGCGGTCGATTGGACCAAGCCCGAGACCAAGGCGGAAGATCCCTCGGTGCTGCAGGCCAATCTGAAGGCCACCGAGCTGATCCCGCTCGACGGCATCGTGCGCAAGACGGCGCTCGAGGCCACGCAGGGCGCGAACAGCGACCTCGACAAGGTGCGCGGCATCTACGACTGGGTGGTGACGCACGCCCACCGCGAGCCCACGGTGCGCGGCTGCGGCGTCGGCGACATCAAGGCGATGCTTGAGACGGGCAACCTCGGCGGCAAGTGCGCCGACCTCAACGCGATCTTCGTCGGCATGTGTCGCTCGGTCGGCGTTCCGGCGCGCGACATCTACGGCCTGCGGCTCGCGCCGTCGTCGTTCGGCTACCGCGAGCTCGGCGCCAACCCGGCCAACCTCAAGGGTGCGCAGCACTGTCGCGCCGAGGCCTACCTGCGCGGTCACGGCTGGGTGGCGATGGATCCCGCCGACGTGCTGAAGGTGATGCGCCAGGAGACGCCTGACTGGATCAAGGACATCAAGAACCCGATTGCGGCGCCGGTCAGCAAGGGCCTGTTCGGCGGCTGGGAGGGCAACTGGGTCGGCTGGAACACCGGTCACGACGTCACGCTGCCGGGCAGTGCATCGAAGGCCAAGCTGGCGTTCCTGATGTACCCGAACGGCGAAAACGCCAAGGGCCGCTTCGACGAGCTGGCGCCCGACAACTTCCGCTACGCGATCAGCTCGCGCGAGATCACCGCCTGACAGGCACCGGCGGTGCCCGCATGATCGTCGGCACCGCCGGTCACATCGATCACGGCAAGACCACGCTGGTGAGGGCGCTCACCGGCGTCGACACCGATCGTCTGCCCGAAGAGAAGCAGCGCGGCATCAGCATCGAGCTGGGCTACGCGTTCCTCGACCCACCACCGGAGCGCGCCGGCCCAGATGCCGCCCTGCAGTCGCCCGAGCGCATCGGCTTCATCGACGTGCCCGGCCATGAGCGACTGGTGCACACGATGCTCGCCGGCGCCACCGGCATCGACCTGGCACTGCTGCTGGTGGCCGCCGACGACGGCGTGATGCCGCAGACGCGCGAGCATCTGGCGGTGCTGTCGCTGCTCGGCATCGCGCGCGGCGCGGTGGTGATCACCAAAACCGATCGAGCTGATGCCGCGCGGCTCGAGGCCGTGCGTGGCGAAGTGGCCGCGCTGCTCGAAGGCACGCCACTGCACGCCGCGCCCCGGTTCCAGGTGTCTGCGACCACCGGCGACGGGATCGCGCCGCTGCGGTCGTGGTTGTTCGACCAGGCGCACCATGCGGCCGCCGCGCGCGACTCGGCACTGGGTTTTCGTCTGGCGATCGACCGCGCCTTCACGCTCGACGGCGTCGGCACCGTGGTGACGGGCACCGTGCACGCAGGCAGCGTGCAGGTCGGCGACGAGCTCGAGCTGTTGCCGATGCGCGCGGCCACACGCACGCGGGTGCGCAGCGTGCACGCGCAGAACCGCGCGGTCGAGCGCGCACTGGCGGGCCAGCGTTGCGCACTGGCGCTGGCGGGCGTCGCCAAGGATGCGATCGCCCGCGGCCAGTGGTTGACCAGCCCGGCGATCGCGCTGTCGAGCGGTCGCATCGACGTGCAGCTGACGCTGTGGCATGGCGAAGCACACGCGCTGCGCTCCGGCACGCCGGTGCACGTGCACCTGGGCGCCAGCGACACGCCGGGCACGGTGGCGATCCTCGACGGTGCCGACCCGCTGCCGCCGGGCGCGGGCGCTCTCGCGCAGCTGGTGCTGCAGCGCCCGATCGGCGCCTGGCATGGCGATCGCGTGGTGCTGCGCGACGCGTCGGCGTCGCGCACGCTGGCCGGCGGTCGCGTGCTCGACCCCTTCGCGCTGGCGCGCTATCGCCGCACCCCGCAGCGAATCGCCTCGTTGCAGGCGCAGGCCGAGCCGACCGCGCAGTCGCGTCTGCAGGCGCTGCTCGCCGTGTCGCCGATGGGGGTGGACCTGCAGCGCTGGGCGCGCGCCGAAGGGCAGCAGCTGGCGGCGCTGCCCGCGTTGCCGGAGCGAGCGATGCGGGCCCACGCCGGTGGCTCGCCTGCGTGGGCCCTCGATGCCGCGGCGGCGGCGGCCGCACACGATGCAGCGCTCGCGGTACTGCACGTGTACCACCAGCGTCAACCCGACGAACTCGGCCCCGATGCCGCGCGTCTGCGCCGGCTCGCGCTGCCGAAGATGCCCGAGCCGATGTGGCGTGCACTGCTTGCGCACTGGCTGGCGCAGGGTGACCTCCAACAGCGCGGCGGTTTTGTCCGTCGACCCGAACACGGCGTCAGGCTTTCGGGCACCGAGGAGCGCATCGCGCAGAAGGTCGCGACGCTGCTGGCAGCCGCCGGCTTCGAGGGCAGCTGGGTGCGCGACCTGGCGCGCGACAGCCGCGAGAGCGAAGCGCTGATGCGCACGACGCTGGCGCGGCTGGCGCGGCGCGGCGAGCTGCACCAGGTGGTGAAGGATCTGTTCTATCCGCCGGCCACGATTCGCGCGCTGGCGTCGATCGCACGCGAGCTCGGTGCGTCCGCCGGCAGCGAGGTCACGGCGGCCAAGTTCCGCGACGCGACGCAACTCGGCCGCAAGCGCGCGATCCAGGTGCTGGAGTACTTCGACCGCGTGGGCATGCTGCGCCGCGTCGGCGACGTGCATCGCGTGCGCAGCGATAGCGATTTGTTCAAGGCGTTGGCGTGATGCTCGCGCCGACTTCATGGAGAGGAAACGATCCTGGTGGGTCGGCCGGGCTTCAAACCCGGTGGGTGGCGCCATGCGCTGCCGGGTGGGTTCGACTCCCATTCCTCTCCGCCGTCTTGCACCTCTCGGCCGCTGCGCGGCCCCACCACGCACCTCCCCACGAAGCAATGACTCGGCTTGGCGCACACTGGTGTTCTGAGGCGCAGCGATGAACGACGCCTTGCAGGTCCTGCTGTCGCGACAGTCGGTCGGTGCCAAGCATCTCGTCGAGCCGGGTCCCGACGATGAGGCACTGCGCACGATGTGTGACGCGGCACTGCGCGCGCCCGACCACGGCGCGCTGGTGCCTTTTCGATTCGCGATCGTGCGAGGCCAGGCGCGCGAGCAGCTGGCGGCCCTGTTCGAGCAGGCAGCGCGCGACGCCGGCAAGAGTGACGCCGACGCGCGCATCGACGCCGAGCGGGCACAGCGCGCTCCGGTGACGGTGGCGGTGCTGGCGCGCATCGACCTCGGCCACCCGATGGTGCCGGCACACGAGCAGTGGGCCTGTGTCGGCGGCGCGTTGACCAACCTGCTCAACGCCGCGCACGCACTGGGCTTCGGTGGCAAGATGCTGTCGGGTGCCAAGGTGCGCCATCCAGAGGTGCAGCGTGCGTTCTGCGAGCCCGGCGAGACGCTCGTCGGTTGGATCGCGATCGGGACACCCCAGGCCAGCCCGACCCGCAAAGTGAACAAGCAGCGCGCCGAGGGTGTCCTGCGCGAGTGGACGACACCGCGCGAGCCCTGATCACTCGAGGTTCAGACGCCCAGCGCCGCGCGCAGCTCAGCGCCGCTGCGCGGCCGCGGATCACGCGGCCAAGCCCGCACCAGTTCGCTGATGCGCTCGTTGACCGGTGCCGCGATGCCGTGGTCGCGCGCAAGCCGCACCACCTCGCCGCACAGCGCGTCGATCTCGGTGGGGCGGCCCTGCATCAGATCGTTGGCCATGCTGGTGCGCGCCTTGGCATCGATGCGCAGCATGCGGAATGCCAATAGCCGAAAGATCGGCGTCGGCAGCCGCAGTGCGGCCGGCAATGCCGCCGGCGGCAGCGGCGTCAGCTTGGCCGGTTTGATGCCCGCCGCATGCAGCGCGGCCAGCGCCTCGCCGATCAGTGCTGCCATGCAGGCGCGGTGGTCGCGATCGAGCAGCTGCGCGCGCAGCGGCAGGCCCGACAACGCGTTGACCGGGTTGTTGAGGTTCAGCAGCAGCTTGCCCCACTGCAGCGGCCCCAGATCGCGATGCAGCTCGATCGGCACGCCGGCCGCCGCGAACGTCGGCTGCCACGCGCGCAAGGCCGCATGATCCTGGGCCGCCAATACGCCACTGGTGCCGCGGTGGTAGCGGCCGGGGCCGAGCTCGACTACGTTGAACGGCACCATGCCGGGCAGCACGGTGAGCGCCGGCGCGCGCGACTGTGCCAGCACGGCATTAGAGATGCCGTTCTGCATCGACACCACCGGTGTGCCGGTCGGCAGCGCGCCCGCCATCTCGCCGGCGGCTTCGGCGGTCGCGCCGCTCTTCACGCACAGCAACGCCAGCGCCGGCGCAAGGTCGCGCGGCGGCACCGCGGCCAGCGACAGCGAGCCCTCCGCCAGCGTGCGCGAGCCGCCGTCGAGATCGGTGAGGGTCAGGCCGTGCTCGTGCAGCGCACCGAGCACGCGCGCTCGCCCAACGAACGTCACCGGCACGCCGGCGGCAGCCAGACAACCACCGATCCAGCAGCCCACCGCGCCCGCGCCCATCACGAGCACGGCGCCGGGCGGCGCGGAGTTCACCGGGTCGCCGGTGCGGCGAGATCGCGCAGGTGGGTCGGACCGGCGCGGCGCTCGATCTCGGCCAGCAGGTCGTGGCCCCAGCCGAGCGCGAACAGCCACTCACCGACGACGAACATCGGGCCGACCAGCAGTCCGACGAGATCGTCGACGAACGCGGGCTTGCGCCCTTCGTAGTAGTGGCCGAGAAACTGGATGACCCAACCGAGCGCGAAGGCACCGATGCCCCATGACAGCCACGACACGAACAGCAGCCCGGCGAACGGGTGCGCGAGCCAGACCAGGATGCCGTTGACGACGCTGGTGGCCACGCCGAGCACCAGGTTGCCGCGCGTCAGGTACCACGCGGTGGCCAGCGCCCACACGATCCACGCCAGCGTGAAGCCACCGATGCTCACGCGCGCCAGCAGGATGCCGATCGCGAACACGATCAGCGGGATGCCGACGAAGTGGGTCACGATGTTGCGCTTGTCGCGGTGGTACTCGGCGTACTGCGACATCAGGTCGAGCGCGGGGCGGAACGGCGTGGCGGCCATGGCGGTTCTCCGGGAGCGCGGGTCGCGTGCGCGCGGCAACGCGACGATGGTGTCATTGTGCATCTCCCGGCGCGGCTTGCGCACCGATTGCTCGACGGGGGCCTTTCAGTCCGCAAGATTCGCACGCCGGCGGGAGTCCATTGGTCGACGCGTGAGCTTTCGTCGCCGCCGGTCGTGGTGGTCGGCAGGATCGCCGCAGCCTCGCAGCGATGCGCGTGCGATCCCGTTGGCGTGGCCGCGCGCGCGCCCTGGCGGTGCTGCGCTGGCCACCGGACGCGCGCATAGAATCGCGCTCCCTTTCGAGCGAGCGTTCGATGAGCATCAAGAGCGACAAGTGGATCCGCCGCATGGCCACCGAGCACGGCATGATCGAGCCGTTCGAGGCGGGCCAGGTGCGCCACGCCGCCGACGGCCACCGCATCGTCAGCTACGGCACCTCGAGCTACGGCTACGACATCCGCTGCGCGCGTGAATTCAAGGTGTTCACCAACATCTTCAGCACGGTGGTCGACCCGAAGAACTTCGACGAGAAGAGCTTCGTCGACATCGAGTCCGACGTCTGCGTGATCCCGCCCAACAGCTTTGCGCTGGCGCGCACGGTCGAGTACTTCCGCATCCCGCGCAACGTGCTGACCATCTGCCTCGGCAAGAGCACCTATGCGCGCTGCGGCATCATCGTCAACGTCACGCCGTTCGAGCCCGAGTGGGAGGGCTACGTGACGCTCGAGTTCAGCAACACCACGCCGCTGCCGGCCAAGATCTACGCCGGCGAGGGCTGCGCGCAGGTGCTGTTCTTCGAGAGCGATGAGGTCTGCGAAACGAGCTACAAGGACCGCGGCGGCAAGTACCAGGGCCAGCGCGGCGTCACGCTGCCCAAGGCCTGAGGCCGCCGCATCGCCGTGCGGGTCAAGCGCCGCGCAGAGTGACCCTGCGCACCCTTTGGTGCACGATGAGAACCCTGCACGCCAGGAGCAGGCCATGAAGTGGGAAGGCAACCGCCAGAGCGACAACGTCGAAGACCGGCGCGACGAAGGGCCGACGATGGGCGGCGGCGGCTTCAGCTTCGGCGGTGGTCGCGGCATCGGCATCGGCACGATCGTGATCGCGCTGGTGGCCGGCTGGGCGTTCGGCATCAACCCACTGACGATCCTCGGCGCGTTGAGCGGCGGCGGTATGCCCGATCCCGCCGTGCATCAGCAAGGCCCGGCACATCGCCCGCCCGCCGACGACAAGATGGCGGCCTTCGTGTCGACCGTGCTGGCCGACACCGAGGACGTCTGGAAGGCGCAGTTCGCCGCGCAGGGGCGCAGCTACCGCGAGCCCAAGCTGGTGCTGTTTCGCGGCGCCACCTCCACCGCCTGCGGCGCCGGCCAGGCGGCGATGGGGCCGTTCTACTGCCCCGGTGACCAGAAGGTCTACATCGACCTCGGTTTTTACGAGACGATGAAGACGCGCCTCGGTGCGCCGGGCGACTTCGCGCAGGCCTACGTGATCGCGCACGAGATCGGACACCATGTGCAAGCGCTGCTGGGCATCACCGACAAGGTCGACGCGATGCGCCAACGCAGCAGCCCGGCGCAGTCCAACGCGCTGTCGGTGCGCCTGGAGCTGCAGGCCGATTGCCTGGCCGGCGTGTGGGCGTTCCACGCCAACCGCTCGCGCCAGATCCTCGAGCAGGGCGACGTCGAAGAGGCGCTGAATGCCGCCTCGCAGATCGGCGACGACACGCTGCAGCGCCGCTCGCAGGGCACCGTGGTGCCGGAGAGCTTCACCCACGGCACCAGCGCGCAGCGCGTCGGCTGGTTCAAGCGCGGGCTGAACGGCGGCAACCTGCGCGAGTGCAACACGTTCGAGGTGGCGCGGCTGTAGCGGCGTGCTCGTCGAGCGGGCACGCCCTAACGCGTGGGTCGGGTTACGCGGGAAACGTCCCCGGCAGCAGGATGCTGCGGTCGACGTCGTCGACCCGCAGGCGGCCGCAGAAGGCCATCGTCAGCTCGAGCTCGCGGTGGATGATCTCGAGCGCCTTCGTCACCCCCGCTTCGCCCATGGCGCCCAGCCCATAGAGCATCGCGCGGCCGATGTAGGTGCCTTTGGCGCCCAACGCGAGCGCCTTCAGCACGTCCTGGCCGCTGCGGATGCCGCCGTCCATGTGCACCTCGATCTTGGAGCCGACCGCGGCGACGATCGCCGGCAGCGCCTCGATGCTCGACTGTGCGCCGTCGAGCTGGCGTCCGCCATGGTTGCTGACGATCAGCGCGTCGGCACCGGAGTCGACCGCCAGCCGCGCGTCTTCGACGTCCTGAATGCCTTTGAGGATCAGCTTGCCGCCCCAGCGCCGCTTGACCCACTGCACGTCGCCCCAATTCAGCCGCGGATCGAACTGCTGCGCGGTCCACTGGCCGAGGCTGCTCATGTCGGTCACGCCCTTGACGTGGCCGACGATGTTGCCGAACTGGCGGCGCTTCGTGCCCAGCATGCCCAAACACCAACGCGGCTTGGTCGTCAGGTTGATCAGGTTGGCCAGCGTCGGCTTGGGCGGCGCCGACAGGCCGTTCTTCAGATCCTTGTGGCGCTGGCCGAGGATCTGCAGGTCCAAGGTCATCACCAGCGCGCCGCATTGCGCGGCCTTGGCGCGCTCGATCAGCCGCTCGATGAAGTCGCGGTCGCGCATCACGTAGAGCTGGAACCAGAACGGCTTCTTGGTGTGTGCAGCGATGTCTTCGATCGAGCAGATGCTCATCGTCGACAGCGTGAACGGAATGCCGAACGCCTCGGCCGCGCGCGCGGCCAGGATCTCCCCGTCGGCGTGCTGCATGCCAGTGAGTCCGGTGGGTGCGATCGCCACCGGCATCGCCACGTCGACGCCGACCATGCGCGTCGCGGTGCTACGGCCTTCCATGTTGACCGCCACACGCTGGCGCAGCTTGATCTTGGCGAAGTCGCTCTCGTTGGCGCGATAGGTGCTCTCGGTCCACGAGCCGGAGTCGGCGTAGTCGTAGAACATGCGCGGCACGCGCCGCTGCGCGAGCACGCGCAGGTCTTCGATGTTGGTGATCACGGTGGCCATCGGCACTCTCCTCCGGCCGCGATGCTAACGGCCGCGCGCGCGTTCGGGTCAATCGCCCGAGAACAGCTCGCGTTCGTCGGCGATGCCCGCGGACGCCGGCAGGTCGCGCGAACGCACCAGTGTGCCGGCGCGCACGCCGAGCAAGCGGATGCGGCGGGCCAGATCGACCCGTTTCAGGCACTGTCCGGCGGCCTGGCGGATCGCCGTGGCGTCGTCGACCGGGTGCGGCAACGTGACGTCGCGCGTCACGGTCTTGAAGTCGTCGAAGCGCAGCTTGATGCCGATCGTGCGGCCGGCGTAGCCTTTGCGCTGCAGGTCGTGCGCAACTTGCTCGACCAGTTCGGTGAACACGCGCGACAGCTCGGGGCGGTCAGCCTTGGCGTGCAGATCGCGGTCGAACGTGGTTTCGCGGCTCATCGACACCGGCTCGCTGAGCGTGACCACCGGCCGCTCGTCGTGGCCGCGCGATGCGTCGTGCAGCCAGCGACCATAGCTCTTGCCGAAGTGCTCGACCAGAAACGGCAACTCGCGCGCCGCCAGCTCGCCGATGCGCGTGATGCCGAGCGTCGCCAGCTTCAGCGCCGCCTTCGGCCCGATGCCCTTGATCGAGCGCACCGGCAGCGGCCAGATCTGCGCCGGCACGTCGTCGTGCGTGATCAGGGTCAGCCCGTCGGGCTTGTCGAGGTCGGAGGCGATCTTCGACAGCAGCTTGTTCGGTGTCAGCCCGATCGAGCAGCTGAGGCCGGTGGCGCGCCGCACGTTGTTCTTGATCTCCAGAGCCAGCGCCCGCACACCACCGAAGCGGTCGTGACCCACTGCGTCTTGCGCGCCGGCCAGGTCGGTGAGGTCGATGTAGATCTCGTCGATGCCGCGGTCCTCGATGCATGGCGCGATCTCGGCCACCGCCGCCTTGAAGCGCCGCGAGTACAGCCTGTATTCGTCGAAGTCGACCGGCAACAGCACCGCCTGCGGCGCCAGCACGGCGGCCTTCATCAACCCCATGCCCGAATGCACGCCGAGGTCACGCGCCGGATAGGTGGCCGTGGTGATGACGCCGCGCCCCTTGTAGGCCGCCAGCGTCGCGAACTCGCGGCTGCCGTCGGCACGCTCGCGCGGCTGGTGGCGCCGTCCGCCGCCGATCACCACCGGCTGCCCGCTCAGCTCCGGATAGCGCAGCAGCTCGACCGACGCATAAAAGGCGTCCATGTCGAGGTGCGCAATCCAGCGACGCGGCGCGGCAGACATGCCGCCGATTGTCGGCCGCTGTCCACGGCCACGCATCCGAGGGCGGCGGGATGGGGCGCGAGGCTGTTCCCGTATACGGCTGTGCAGTTTGCACAGTTGAGGCGTATCCTTCTTCTGGCGGCGGCTCGCGCGCACGGCGGTGGCCTGGCTTGGCACCGCCGTCCTGGCCGTCTGTTGCGACGGCGGGGCGGCGGTGCCGGCTTGGCCGCAGGCATTGACAGGTGTAACGGTCGATGCCAAGGAGGTCAGGTTTGAGCAGTAACACCGGGTGCTCCACACGGGTGGTGGGGGTTGGCAACGGATGGCTGGCGCCGGT
>DASTZF010000394.1:0-15120 GCA_035764445.1 Burkholderiaceae bacterium | reverse complement strand
GGCCACGCTCGGGCTGCCGTCGTTCGGCTACGGCATCCGCTACGAGTACGGCATGTTTGCCCAGGAGATCGATCACGGCGTCCAGGTGGAGTACCCCGACCCGTGGCTCGCCGACGGCACCCCGTGGGAGTTTCCGCGCGCCGGCGTGAGCTACCCGGTGCGCTTTGGCGGCTGGGTCGAGCACAAAGGGAGCGTCGCCATATGGCGCCACGCGGCCGAGGTGGCCGCGAAGGCACACGACATGGTGATTCCGGGCCACGGCACGCCCAAGGTCAGCACATTGCGGCTGTGGAAAGCAGTTGCCCCGGCCCACATCGACCTCCATGCCTTCAACACCGGGGACTACGCGCGTGCCGCCGGTGTGAAGAACGAATACGAGAACATCTCGTGGGTGCTGTACCCGAACGACAGCACGCCGGCCGGCCGCGAGCTGCGGCTGCGTCAAGAGTACTTCTTCGTCGCCGCGTCGTTGCAGGACATCGTGGCACGCCACCTCGAAGAAAACCGCACGCTGGCCAGTCTGGCCAGCAAGGTGGCGATCCACCTCAACGACACCCATCCGGCGATCAGCGTGGCCGAGCTGATGCGTCTGCTGTGCGACGAACACGGCATGGCGTGGAAGGCCGCCTGGGCGATCACCGGCAAGGTGTTCTCGTACACCAATCACACGTTGATGCCCGAGGCGCTGGAGACCTGGCCGGTGAGCCTGATGCAGCACGTGCTGCCGCGCCATCTGGAGATCATCTTCCGCATCAACCAGGAGCTGCTCGACTTCGCCGCCAAGCGGCGGCCGAACGACGTTGGTTTCCTTGCGCGCCTTTCGTTGATCGACGAATCCGGTGAGCGCCGCGTGCGCATGGCGCACCTGTCGATCGTCGGAAGCCACATGGTCAACGGCGTGTCGGCATTGCACTCCGATCTGCTGGTGAAGACGATCTTCGCCGACTTCGCAAGCTTGTGGCCCGAGCGCTTCACCAACATGACCAACGGCGTGACGCCGCGACGCTGGCTGGCGCAGGCCAATGCCGGCCTGGCAGAGCTGCTCGATCGCAGCATCGGCACGCGCTGGCGCCTCGACCTCGACGAACTCGGCAAGCTCAGCGAACACCGATCGGACTCGTCGTTCCGCGACGAGTTCAGCGCGATCAAGCACGCCAACAAGGCGCGCCTGGCCGACTACATCCGCCGCACCACCAACATCACGGTGGACCCGTCGAGCCTGTTCGACGTGCAGGTCAAGCGCATTCACGAGTACAAACGCCAGCTGCTCAATCTGCTGCACGTAGTCACGCGCTATCACGCGATGCTGGCCGACCCCTCCGCGGACTGGCAGCCTCGAACGGTGATTTTCGCCGGCAAGGCGGCATCGTCGTATGCGATGGCGAAGAACATCATCCGCCTCGTGCACGACGTCGGCCAGGTCATCAACGCCGATGTGCGACTCGACGGCCGGCTGAAGGTCGTGTTCGTGCCGAACTACGGTGTCTCGGTGGCCGAGTTGATCATGCCGGGAGCCGATCTGTCGGAGCAGATTTCCACCGCCGGCACCGAAGCGTCGGGCACCGGCAACATGAAGCTGGCGCTGAACGGCGCCCTCACCATTGGCACCGACGACGGCGCCAACATCGAGATCCGGCAGCACGTGGGCGATGACAACATCTTCATTTTCGGTTTGAGCACACCGCAGGTTATGGCGCAGCGCAAGAGCGGCTACCAGCCAATGCGCATGTACGAGAGCCAGCCGACGCTAAAGGCGGTGCTTGATGCGATCGCGGCAGGCACATTCTCGCCCGACGAGCCCGGACGCTATCGCGGGCTGATCGACTCGCTGCTGTGGGGTGGCGACCACTACTTCCTGCTGGCCGACTATGCGTCGTACATTGAGACGCAGCGGCGTATCGATGCGTTGTTTCGCCATCCCGAGCAATGGGTGGCCCGTGCGATCGCCAACGTCGCGGGGATGGGTGCGTTCTCGTCGGATCGCACGATTCGCGAGTACGCGGCCAAGGTCTGGAACGTGACACCGAACCCGTGAACGCGATCCGCGCCGCCGGCCGTGGCCACTGGTGGCCCCACCGGGATGGCCAGGGTGCCAACTTCGCCGAGTTCGACGGGAGTTCGAGGTCTGCTATGGGGCCAGGTGAGGTCGCTCACGACCGACTGCTGCATGCCCGCATCGCCGATGCCGCGTTGCCTGGTCAGCACCTGGATGGACGCTTCAACCGTTTTGTCGCATCCTGCCGGCACCCCGCGATTGAGAGGCCCGATCTGACCTGCTCCCGGAAGTGAAGCCCAATCGACCGCTGCGCGACTCTGATCGCAGCCGCTGCTGCGGACCGCTGGGCCATGGCGAGCGTTTTGGAAAGTCCCCGACGCGAGTGAGACTGGTAGCGTAGAAAGGGAGACCATGGAACAGCTGCTGCTGCACCTCATCGGCGACTATGTCACGCAGACGGACTGGATGGCCAGGGCGAAGGTAAGCACGACGCTCGCGGCGCTGTGCCACGCAGTCGTCTACGCGTTGCCTTTCCTGCTGCTTTCGCCGTCGCTCGCGGCGATCACGGTGATCGCGCTGTCGCACTTTCTGATCGATCGCTATCGACTCGCCCGCTATGTGGCGTTCGGCAAGAACAAGCTGACAGACTGGCAACTGAATTGGGCCGATTGCAGCGCCACTGGGTTCCCAGCCGATGTACCGGCCGGACAAGCGTTCTGGCTGATGATTCTGGTCGACAACACCATGCACCTGTCGATCAACTACGCGGCACTACGGTGGTTGTGAGCGGTGAGGTCCCGCGGCGCTGATTGCCGGCTGGCACCTGGGTCCAAGCTGGTGACTCTCACGGTGACGTGGCGACCAGATTCCGATCGCCCACCACCACGATGCGCGACCCGGTCCACACAGCGGCATTCATGTTGTAGGAGTCGGTCGCGAACAGTGTCTGCGTGTAGGGTGTGGGCTGCACGCTCCAGGTCGCGCCATCGGTGGAGCGTACGACGCGGCCAGCGCCGCCGACGGCCACGTACTCGGCGCCTGTCCACACGATGTCTTTGAGCGGAAAGGTCGTGTTGGACGTTCTCGCGGCCCAGCTGGCGCCGCCATCTGTGGACGACAGGATCGTGCCGCCATCGCCGACCACGGTGATCGTGCTGCCCACCATGACCGCGCGACGCAGCGGTGCCGTGACGCCGGAGTTGCGGGCGATCCACGTGAAGCCATCGAGCGACGTCAGCAGCGTCCCGCTGGCACCCAGTGCGATCCAGCGATCGCCAAGCCACTGCACCTCGTTGAGTGCAGCGGTGGCCGGGTTGGTGCGCGAGGTCCAGTTGACGCCATCGGGGCTGGTGTAGATGACAGCCCCAGCGCCGGTGAAGCCCGGCACGTTGACGAGCAGGGTCGGCGAGGCCCCGATGGCCTGGTTGTGCGTCGACGCGACATAGCCAGCTTGCGTCCATGTGAGGCCGTCGCTCGACAGGAACAGGGCGGTGTTGGCCGCGACCTGCGACAGCGCGACGAACTTGCCCAGCGGCGCGAACCACTCGACGTCGATCAGCCCGCTGGAGGTCGCCGGCGGCACGCCATAGGACCAGCTGACGCCATCGCTCGAGGCCTGGCTGCGGCCGAACGACACCGCCACCATCAACCCGGCGGGCGAGCGCGCGATGCGAGTCCATTTCTGATTGCCGGGACCGAGCAACGACCAGCTCTTGCCGTCTGGCGAGACGTAGGTTTCGCCCGCGCCGCTGAGCGCGCTGGAGCACGCAACGAATCGCGTGCCATCGTGCGCCAGGTAGTCCGGCGTCTGGTTGAAGATTCCCGTGGCCATCGTCCACGTGATGCCGTCGTCGGACCAGTAGGCTGCCGACATATTCGCGCCGACCCCGACGCCGACCCAGCGTGTGCCCACGCGCAGCATGTCGTTGAAGAACGGTGCCGTGCCGACCGCACGTGGCGTCCAGGTGGCGCCGTCAGGCGAGGTGTAGAACGCCTGCTGCGAGCCGCTGTACGGGAAGGTGCTGGCGACGATCAGCGAGGGCGAGGCGGCCAGAGCGGTGAAGTGGTCGATCGTGCCCGCATTGCGCTGGGTCCAGGTCATGCCATCGGGCGAGGTGAAGATCAGCCCCGAGTCGCCCATCACGACGAACTGGTTGCCGGTCCAGGCTGCCTCGTTCAAGCTGTTGAATCCCGAAGGCAAACTGGGCGTGCGATTGATCCAGGTGATGCCGTCGACAGAAAACTCGATGCCACCGTTGTCTCCCACCGCGACCCAGCCGCTGCCGGACGCTGCCACCTTGTTCTTGCCGAACCCGGCGGCATGAGCGCGGCCGGTCCATGCCAATCCATCCGGCGAAGTCAACGCGCCAAAGCTGGGACCCACGGCAACGAATTGCCTGCCATCCCAGGCAAGGTCGCGCAGATTCACGAGCGAGGCGCGATCGGTCCAGATCATCAAGTCGGTGGACGTCGCGATGTCGGAGCCGGCCGAAACGAACTTGCCCGCGCCGAATGTCACCGGGCCCGTCGGTGCGCCCAGGCGCCGCGTGGTCCATGCGATGCCGGGTGTGGTGCTGTTGGCCAGCACAGTGAAGTCGGTGCCTGACGTGGCACTGCCACCGGCGGTGCTGACGCTGATGCGGCCACTGGTCGCACCCGCGGGCACGGTGACGCTGATCTGAGTGGGCGCAGCGCTGACGCTCGCAGCCGGCACACCGTTGAAACTCACGGTGGTGGCCCCGGCCACGAAGTTCAAGCCCTCGATCGTCACGCTCTGCCCGACGGCCGCACTGGTGGGCGTGAAGCCAGAGAGCAGCGGCGGGCTGCTGCCGCTGGGCGCAGGCTGGTTGCCGCCGTTGGCGCCACCATCGCTGCCACCCCCGCCGCATGCGGCAAGGCCCGTGGCAACAACGAGCGCCAGCATGCTCAGCCAGGTTCGTGCGGGCGAATTCGCTCGAAGGCGATCGAACATGGTCACTCTCTGTCGCCGAGCGCCCCGGTGCCTGTGGCACAGGCAGACGCGGCCCGAGCGCGTGCGGGGTCTTGCCTCGCAAGCGCGGCAACGCTCGTCGGGGCGATGATGTATGCGAGCAGGGCTGCCTCGTGCTGCCAGCTTTCGTAGGACGAAGTTCTCGGCGTGAAAGACTCCACGCAGGTGCACCGATGGGCAGCCTGCGCCACGTTCAAGCTCACCCGCGCGCGGAGGCAGGCGCAGCCAGCTGTCGCGCTTCGGATGTAGCGAAGGGTTAGGCAGCGGTGTGTTACGGAATCTTGGCTCTACGAGTTCGCAGGAAGTAGATTGCGGCGCACGTAGGGAACAAGGCGACAAACCCGAAGATTGCGATGAACAGAAGAAGGTCACCGAAAGCGTACATGCCGTCGGAACCACTGCCATCACTGACATTTATCGCCCCGTGTACTGCGACCACCAACGTGGCGACCAGCCCGGCGGTTAGATATCCGGCTGCGACCAGGGCAACTCTTGCGAGCGGCCTCATAGCCACCGGCGAACTTTCCCCATGTAGGCTGCGTACTGCGCACCGAAGAGCGACGACAGCGCGCGTTCCTCGGGCGCGATCTGAAACCGGTTGATGTAGAGAACGAACAGGGGCAGGAACAACAGAGCGAGCCAGCTTGACAGGTACACGACCCACGCGAACAGGTAGAGCACCAAGCTCAGGTACATGGGATTGCGTGTGATGCGAAATACCCCGCCAGTGACCAGCACCGACGCACCTTCGAGCTTGATTGGGTTCATTGTCGTTCTCGCTCGCCGGAACGTAACCATGGCGGTGACCCCAATCACCGCGCCGATGCAGGCGATGGCCACTGCCACGCCCGCGCGAAGACCGAACGGGACTTCAATCGGGGTGACGAGCAAGGAAGCCAGCCACATCAGAAGGCCGACCAGTAGCGCCATCAGCGGCGGCGGCACTTTCGATTCGAGTGATTGCATTGCAACGGAGGTTAGGCGTCACTTGCTGCAAGGGAGGTAGCGACCGAGGCGATACGGCCTACACCTATTGCCCCGGTTGACCAGGTATCACGCTGACGTTTTGTGCCCATTCAAGTTGCGACTTGCACCACGTACGCATCTTGGGCGGCAAGGCATGCCGTTGCTTCAGGCCACCCACGCGCAGGGAATACGTGGGAGGAACACCGGTGGCAGCGCATGCGAAGACGGGTGTTCCGCAGTTTGGGCAAAAGGAGTGCGCCCGCCTCGTACCGCTGTCTGCGGTCTTTACGTAGGTCCTCGGCTCTCCGCTCAGCAACTTAAAGCTCTCACGCGGCGCTGGCACGGATAGGCGAAAGGCGGAGCCGGTCAGCACTTGGCAATCGGTGCAGTTGCATAGAAGGACGGTTTCGGGATCAACCTCGGCCTCGTAGCGGATCTCACCGCAGTGACAAGAGCCTTGAACCTTCATGGTGACCTCCAGCCGGCAGCAAATGGGATGTGACGCCTAGCGTTGGAGCTCACCCGATCGCGGAGGCGGCGAAGCCCGCCGTAGCGATTCGGGCGCAGCGCAAGGGCTAGGCATCGCTCTCCGCGCTACTTGGAAAACGGACTCGTGCACCACTGCTGCTCGCACGGAACACCATCGTTGTTGCCGTCCACCTTGGTGCCAGGGCAGTTGTTGATGAACCACTTTGCCTCAGTGCAGGAAGTCATCTGAGAGCAGTGCGTCCGGCCATCGCAGCGGAACGCGGCAGGCACAATTTGATCGGTAGCCTCGGCGGTTGAGGTGGCTGGCTGGCTTGCCCGCGCTTGGCGCTTCTGAGTCTGCGCAAAGTGGTTGTAGCCGTACGCGCCAGCACCTCCCATCAACGCCAGCAGTACGAGCAGCCCGAACCAGTTTGTCCTGTTCGGGCGGCGCGGTGTTGGACCAGGACGTCTCTGGGTGTCCTTCCCGACTGCGAGCCTGATAACTCTGGTTGCCTGAGGCTTGCCATTGCGTCCGCGTCCAAGCTCATAGGTCAGTCTCTCGCCGATGGTGGGGCATGACCCATCGCGCGGGAAGGCACTGATGTGCACGAATATCTCGAGACTGCCATCGGTTGGAGCAATGAAGCCGAAGCCCCGGTCGTCATTCCAACTGCGCAATGTTCCCGTTTGCGGCATGCGAGGCCTAACGTCTGAGTTCACCCGAACGCGGAGGCCGCTGAAGGCGGCCGCAGCGTCTCCGGTGCAACGAAGGGTTAGCGCTCATTCTCGCTCTGCAGTTGTACGGGAACCAAGTGAATTGCTCCCGTCCAGCGCCGAAGCGCAGGTACGGCGCACTTCCGAGGCTGGCGAGAGGACCACATCATCGTCGCCACGTCGGCTTACCCGGCAGATCCTGCCTTGTCCCGATGTCGTAACCCGCCTGGAGCAAGTGAGTGGCCGCACGGCAGCCGGCGCCGCGTCAGCGGGGTCCCACGTTTCGGCCCAGCACGTCGCCGTTCGCCTCGCCGGCGCGGCGCCGACGCACGAGCACCGCTGCGACCGCGGTGCCGACCACCATCATCGGCAGCCCCAGCAGGAACCGCTGCCGCTGCCGCACGCTGGCACGCAGCGCCTGCATCACCATCCGGTCCCCCGCTGCGATCTCGGCGCGTCCCGCCAGGTACTGCCGCAGCCGCTCGCGCCGCTCCGCATCCATCGTCACCTTGCCCCAGCGCGCATCCTGCTCGAGCACGTGCAGGCGCACGAGCTCCGCATCGGCTTCGGCGATCGCGCGCAGCGTACGCTCGCGTGTGTCGCGCTCGTCGTCGCGCAGGAACGCCCGCTGCACGGACGGGGCGAGCCGCTCGAGCGCATCAAGCCACGGCTGATCGACGCCGGGAAATGCGGCGAGCAGCAGGCCTGCCCCCGCCACGAGAGCCGCTAGCACCAGGCCGGCGGGCGCGAGCGCCGCGATGCCGTGCGCGCGCAGCGCGCGCCCCGCGCGCACCACCGCAAAGGCGAGCGCCACCGCCGCCGTGGCCGCGCCGAACGCGGCGACCACCGCGGGCCCGGTGGGCAGGTCCCACTGCCACGACGCCAGCAATCCGGCCGCGTGCGCCACCACGCCGACGAGCCACGCCAGGATCAGCCGCGCGACCAGTGACCGCGCCAGCAGCCCCGCGATCGCCGCCGGCACGATGAGGTACGAGAACACCGGTAGCACACCGGCCAGGCGCACCGACGACGTCACCACCAGCGCGAACGAGCCGTAGAACATCAGGTCCCACACGAGCCACCCGCCCGCGGGTCGCGAGGGGCCTCCCTCGGGCGCGCCGAACGACGCGTGCACCAACGGCCGGCGCATGACCACGTGGAGCAGTCCGATCGCGCCATACAGCGCCGCCAGCGAGGCCACTTCCTGCGGCGTTATCGTGAGGAGGCTGCCGATCAGCAGCTGCTTGATGTGCTCCGCTCCCTGCGGCGCGCGGTCCAGCGCGATGACCCCGAGTGCGGCGGACACCGCGTACACGATGCCGATCACTGCCTCCTGCGGCATCGCCGCCTCGTGCCGCCGCGCGACGGCGAACAGCAGCGCACCGAGAGCCGCGAAGGCGAGCGCGTAGGCGTAGCCCGCATCGCTTTGCACCGCATGCCCGGCGATCACGGCCACCGTGAGGCCTAGCGCGGCGAGCTGCGCCAGCGCGAGGTCGACGAACACGACGCCGCGCGCGAGCACGTGCAGGCCGAGCCACGCATGCATCCCCACCAGCACCAGGCCGGCGAGGAATGGCCACAGCAGCAGCTCGATCACGCCGGTGTTCCGCGACGCTTCAGCGTGCGGCGAGCGCCTCGGCGAGCCGCCGCACGTTGTCGTCGATGAAGGCGATGTAGTCGCCGCGCGCCGGCCCGGCGGCGGGCACCGACGGCTGCATCGTCACCACGCGCGCCCCGCTGCGCGCCGCCAGCGCCTGCACGAGCGAGGGATGCGCATGCGCATCGGCGAGCACGATGCGCACGCCCGACTCGCGCATGCGCTGCACGAGCGCCGCGAGCTCCGCCGGCGAGGGCGGCACGCCGGGGGTCGGCTCGGCCGCGGCGACGATGTCCAGCCCGTAGCGCTCGGCGAAGTAGGCCCAGCTGTCGTGGATCACCACCAGCTTCGCGCCGCGAAACGGCTGCAGCATGCGTGCCCACTCGGCCATCCGGCGCTCCAGCGCCTCGAGGAAGGCAGCGCGGTTCGTGACGAAGCGCGCCTGGTCCGCCGGCCGCAGCCGCACCAGCGCTTCGAGGATCGCCTCGGTGATCGGCCACGCGTTGGCCGGGTCCAGCCAGTAGTGCGGATTGCCGTAGGCATGCACGTGCGCAACGCGCTCGGCGCGCAGGCGCGGCGTCTGCGCTTGCAGCAGCGCCACGCGGGTCGACACATCGACGACGGCCGCCTCGGTCTTCAGGCGCGCGAGCCACGGCTCGTTGTCGAGGCCCACGCGCACCAACAGCGCCGCACCGCGCAGGCGCGCCAACTGCGCCGGCTTCACCTCGATCGCGTGCGGATCCTGGTCCGGCGCGGCGAGGCTGTCCACCTCGACACGATCGCCGCCCACCGCCTCGACGAGCGCCTTCAGGTCGGTGCTCGTCGCCGCCACGCGCAGCGGCGCCTGCGCCCGCGCCGCGGCAAGCGGCAAGACGATCGCCAGCAGCGCCGACACGACGAAGACAGCCTGGCGGCCGGCTCGCCACGACGCGATCAGCGGACCCGCGGGTCGGCGACGCCGCGGCGGGTGCATCGGTCTACTTCTTGGTGAAGATTGACTTGGGGATCATGCAGTGCACGCCCTTGCGGACATCCACCACCTGCGACACGCGGCAGTCGCCCACCATCGAGACGAGCGAATACGCCTCGTAGCGAGTCAACGGCACGATTTGCTGGCCGGCCAGGAAGTCCACCGCCTCGCGAGTAGCGTTGACCATGGCCTTGTTCAGGTCCTCGTCCAGCCCGACGGTGATCCAGTGTGTGGCCGTCTCGATGCGCGGCCACTCGAGCTTCATGTCCTTGCGCACGATCGGCTGGATCACGATCTCGTCGTATGAACATTCGAGCGCGGTGAGGCTCACTTCGCCGTTGCCCTGACGGCAATGCGAATCGCCCATCCAGATCAGGCCGCCCGCCAGGAACACCGGGATGTAGATGGTGGAGCCGGTCTGCAGCTCGTTGATGTCGAGGTTGGAGCCGTTCTTCCACGGCCGCAGCGTGGACACCGGTGCCATCGGGTCGTCCTTGACGCCGCCCTTGCGCGGCGACGGATCGTTGGGGTCGATTCCGACGGCCAGAGTGCCGGGAAACGGCTGCAGGTCGATCGTGATGCCGGGCTTGAACTCGGCCTGCTTGCGCACGAGGTCGAGCTTGAAGAAGCGGATGAACCCCTCGGGCATTTCCGAGGCAAGCGCGCCGATGGTGGGGAACTCCTTGCCCGGCAGGTTGAAGTTGACGCCGAACGCCTTGGGCACGATCTTGAGGATGCGGATCTCCATCACGTCGCCCGGCTCGGCGCCGGTGACGAAGATCGGACCGGTCATCGAATGCGGACCGCCGCCCGGGTTGGCCTTGCGCAGCGCCACCACCTGCTCCATCGTGATGCCGGGCTGGATCTTGTCGTGCGAGTGCATCATGGTCTCGATGGAGACCGTGTCGCCCGAGTTAACGGTGAGCTTGGGCTTTTCCTTCGGATCCAGCCAGCCCCACTGGACGGTGTCCAGCGTGGCCGCCAGGCGATGGGACTTGCCGCTGCCTGCGGCCGGCGGGTTCTGCGCCCGTGCCCCCGCGGCGGCAAGCGCGCCGAGCAAAGCGGCAGCGACGAGACGCGCCGCGAGCGTCGATTTCGCCATCATGTGGGTACCCTCCATCGGTGCGCGAAAAGGCGCGATTCATGATCGCCGAAGCAATTCGCGATCGTCAAGGAGCCGCCAGCCCAGGTCGGTTTGGGCGCGAGACGTCGGTTCCGGACGTAGCGAACACAGGTGGCATCGGCCCGCCACGCACGCCGCCGTCCCGGTTGCACATGACACGCGCGCCGGCATGGCGCCCGCAACACATCTTTGCGTGTGCCACTGTGCTGCAGGTAAACGCTGTGAGATCCCCAGCCGTTCGATGAAGCAAGCTGCACATCGGAGGCTGGCATGTCTGAAGTGGAGGTGGGCGTGGCGCGAGCCATGCCCAGGGAGTGGTTCGGCTTGTCCGCCATGCGAGCGACCGCGCTCACACTGGCGTGCGCCGTGGCGATTGGCTTGGCCGGCTGTGGGGGCGGCGCCGACCTGGAAGGCGACGGCTTTAGCGTCGGCGTGACGATCGATGGTCGCCCCTATGGCGGTGCGGTCGCATCCGGTGCGCAACAGGATGTCAGCATCTATGCTGGTCAGTCGGTTGCGTTCGACGCGAGCGAGCCAGTGGAATGGATTCTCTACGCCGGCAATGCAGCGATTCCCGCCGACGGCAGCACCGTGTTCTATGGCGGGGCGAGCGTCCGCGCCACCGCGGTCAGCAACTCACGCATCGTCGTCGACACCGCCGCATCCGGCCCACTGGCCCAAGCCGTGCCGATCACGTTGACAGCCACGTCCACCGTCGATGCGGCTTTGGTGGCGACGATCAACGTCTTCATCTTCTGATCGGAAGAACTTCGGAGAGACGCATCCTGCAACCCTGTTCAGGCAGCGCAACCCGCATCAGCTTGAGCGCGAACAGCATGGTGACGAAAGCTGCACCGGCGGACATGGGACGCTACCGAAGGAGCAAAACACACAGCAATGCCCGGGTAGTGGACGAAGCATGGTTCCGCAAGAGACGCACTCGTGGAAGTGTATGCAGGCATCGGTGGGCATGGTCTGCTCGCTCTTGGCGCCGCAAGCTGGGCAGGTGAGCACCGAGGTCAGAACAGGAGCAGAGGTTTCGGTCATGAGTGGTGCTGCCTAGTGTTTGAGCTCACCCGCGCGCGGGCTGGCACAGCCAGCCGGAGCGCGTCGGTGTGCAGCGAAGGATTAGGCGTTGCCATGGGCCCCAATGCTAATGAGGGAGCGTGCGAGGATTCTGACTGCCACCGCTCTCCCACGCTCGGAACCCTCGCCGCCGACTGCGCTGAGACGAGGAGCGGCGCCGCGAAGAACAGAACGGTCGCGACGCTGGTGAGCCTTATGAGCTCGAGTCTCACCGCCACGCCTTCCGGTCATTCAATGATCTGATCCGCTCGCGCCAGTAGCGAGGGCGGGATCGTGAGGCCGAGAGCCTTGGCGGTCTTGAGGTTGATCACCAGCTCGAATGTGGTGGGCTGCTCGACAGGGAGGTCGGCGGGCTTTGCGCCCTTCAGGATCTTGTCAACGTACGCGGCGCTGCGCCGGAAGAGATCGAGAAAGCTCGGCCCGTAAGACATGAGACCTCCGGCCTCCACACTCTCAATGACGCCGTATGCTGCCGGCAGGCGGCTCTTGGCTGCGAGGTCTGCGAGCCGTCCTCGGTGCGAGTTGAGCATCGCATCCGACAGTACGATGAGGGCTTCCACGCGCTCTTTGGCCATCGCCGCGAATGCGCCATCAAACTCGTTCGGACCTCGCGCTTCCAGGAGTTGAAGCTGAACTCCCAACGACCGGGCCGGGACGTTCATTTCTCTTATCGCGAGCTTGTGGTACGCATTGGTCGGGTTCGAGAGGATGGCCACACGGTGGATCTTGGGGACGATCTCCTTGAGCAGCTCCAGTTGTTTGGCGACGATTTCCAGGCCGGCGTAGCCGGCCACTCCTGTGACGTTCCCGCCCGGGCGCGCGAGGCTCGCGATGAGCCCGGTGCCAACAGGATCGCGAACGGCAATCATGACGATGGGGATCGTCTTTGTGGCGTTCCTGGCTGCCGTCACTCCTTGCGTCCCCCACGATACGATGAGGTCCACCTTGAGCCGGACCAGCTCGGCCGCCAGGTCGGTCAGCCGGTCGACCCGATCCTCCGCATATCGATAGTCGATGACGACATTCTCGCCCTCAACCCACCCGAGCTCGCGCAGCCTTTGCCGGAACGCGTCGCGCAGGGGCGGCCTGTCGGAAGGGGACGTGAAGCTGAGGAAACCTATCCGAGCCACCTTTCCCGCCTGCTGAGCCTCGGCAGCGAGCGGCGCGGCGAGGAGGGTAAAAGCGAGGACAGCGATGAATGCGACACCTCTGATAGTCATGCCGCCACCGCCGTGTGCTGGTTCACAGCGGAGATCTTCCGCCAGCCGTCGATCCGGCACAACCTGATCATGGTGGCTCTCACTGACGCACATAGCGCAAGTGCGTAGCAGTTGGACTATCAACAACCCTGTCTATGCGAAACTGCGGCCCGGGCTCGCGCAGGTTCTCGAAGAGACGCCGCCCACCGCCGAACACCACGGGCGCCAAGGCGATTTCAAGCTCGTCCACGACACCCATGTTCAGGTACTGCTGGGTCACATCCGCTCCGCCCGCGATGCGAACATCGCGACTGCCCGCGGATCCTCGAGCGAGCTCAAGGGCACGCTCCGGCCCGTCATTGATGAAGTAAAAGGTCGTCCCACCTGGGCGGACCCAGGGTTCGCGCTGCGCGTGGGTAAGAACATATACCGGTGTGTGAAACGGAGCCTCCTCAGGCCAAGCGCGCTCGCCCTGCTCGAACATTCGCTTGCCCATAATGTTGGCACCGATGCGCTCCGTGGTGTTGCGCAGCATGTCGTTGACGGGGCCGGTCTCTCCCCCTGGTCCGAGCTTGAGGTTCTCGCGGAAGTACTGCTGGTTGAGGATCCAGCGCATCAGCGCACCCCACTTGGCGCCCCAGTCCTTGTACTCCGGCTTGTCCCAATTCTCCAGGGTCATTCCTTCGGGTGCCATGTAGCCATCGAGGCTTAGCCCAATGTTGACGAATAGCTTGCTCATGATTCTCCTCTCTCGACTCCGGATGTCGGCCTAACGGTTGAGCTCACCCGATCGCGAAAGCGGCGAAGCACGTTGTAGCGTTTCGAATGCAGCGAGGGGTTAGTTGGCGTCAGGAGCGGCGATCGCGATCGATCCCTATCGCGAGCAGAAACGCGTCGACCGCATCGCGCTCGCCGACGAGCTCGACGTGAACGATGCGACAGACGAGGCCAGACTGGTCGATGTGCACTTGCTGCTCACAGGTATGCCTGTGCGATTGCCCATTGTGAAGTAGGTCGTCTACGAACGTAATGACGGCGGCTTGCTCGTGCATGACACGAACCGAACTGGAGTAGGCGACACGTTGAATGGCAGACTTCGCCCAATTCGCGGCTTGGCGATACGAAGCGACGATCGCGGCGGGACCTACAACCATGCCGTTGGGCGACTGGTATTGGCAAGTGGGGGCGAGCAACGCAGCGACCGCATCGAAATCGTCAGCGTCGAGGGCCTTGGCGAGGCGATACGCGGCAGCAGGAGCGGAGACGGACATCTCGGTGCCAAATTGAGGCTATATCGTCGCCGCCTAACGTCACCCGCGCGCGCTGGCTGGCATAGCCAGCCTTAGCGCGTCGGTGTGCGGCGAAGGGGTAGGCGGTACCACGGCGCTAGCCCTGCCAGGCGAAGACTTGCGTTTCCGAGCCATCCTCATTGCGCTTAACTGGGCCGCGCTGCATACCAGCTTTGAGCAGTATGCGATGAGATGCTAGGTTCTCCGGGGCGGTAGTGGCGATGACGCGATGAAGGCCGAACTGGGACAAGGCGGCTGCCAGCATGGCAACTGCTGCCTCGCTCGCCAGGCCCTGCCCCCAGACCTCGCGGCGCAACGCGTATTTGAGCTCGGCCTCGATTTGACCGCCAGGATGAACCAGGCCGCAGAAGCCGATGACTGAATTGGATTGGCAGCCCACCAAGGCAAACATGCCATAGCCGTGCGTGGTGTAGTTGCGATGGGTGACTTCGATCCAGTGCTCGCACTGGCCTAGATCAAGTGACCTCCCATCGCCGACCCAGCGCATTGCTTCGGCATCGCCATAGACCTCATGCATTGCCATGGCGTCGGCCACCTCGATTCGACGCGCGACTAGGCGTGGTGTCCGGAAGACGACCGCGGATGCAGGGATCAACATTTGCATGCGCTCTAATGATCTCGGCGAATCGGGCGCGGCGACGCGCGAATGAGGTCGAAGAGTTGCCGATTCCATTCGGCGTGGACACGGGGATGAAGGTGGTT
>DASTZF010000393.1:0-22104 GCA_035764445.1 Burkholderiaceae bacterium | reverse complement strand
ATCCGCCGCACCCGCGCGCGGGCCGCAGTGATGCGAGCGACACCCTGGTTGGCCTCGAATTTCGTGTCGCGCGATCTCGCACGGCGCGACCTGGGGCTGGACGCGCTGCGCGGTCTGATGATTCTGGGGATGGTGGTGGTCAACCATCCGCCGCCCGCGCTACCGGTGTACTCCGCGCTCGCCCACGTCGCGTGGCATGGGTGGACCTTGGCCGACGTGATCTTCCCGGGCTTCCTGTTCGCCGTCGGCGCTTCGATCCGCTTGACGTTGTGCGACCCCCGTGGCGAGCCGTTGCCGGCAGACATGGCGATCTATCTCAAGATCGCGCGCCGTTTCGCACTGCTGATGGTGCTGAACTTCCTGCTGGTCAACTTTCCCTACTATTTCGCCGGAGCCGGCGGCGTTGACTTCACCGGCACGCTAGCGCTGATCGCGTGGTGTTCGTCGATCGTCGCACTGATCGTGCTATGGACACGCCGATCGGTGCAGATCGCGCTGCTCGCTGCCGGCCTGCTGGTGCAGTGGGCCGCATTGGCGTTGTTGCCTGTTCCGGGCCACGGCGCGGGATTGCTGACGCCGGAGGCAAACGCCGCGCGCTATCTCGACGAACTGCTGTTCACCTTCGGCGCACCGCGCTCGAGCGGCAGTGTGCTGTTGATGGGACTGCCGACGCTCGGTGCCGTGACGACGACGCTGCTCGGCGCTTTGACCGCGCCCCTCGTGCAGCAGCGCGACGACGTCGGTGCGCCCTGGGCCGGCCTGCTCGGCGGGCTAGCCCTGATGCTCCTCGGGCAGGCATGGCAGCAGCTGCTGCCGATCAACATGACGTTGTGGACGGGCTCGTATTCGGTCTTCATGGCGGGCATCGCGCTGGCGCTGTTCGCGCTTCTGCACTGGATCGCCGGCCACGCCGCGCGCGGGCGATGGCTGCGCCCGCTGCAAGTGGCTGGTGCGAACGCCTTGTTCCTCTACGTCTTTGCGCAGTGCCTGCAGCGACTGCTCGTCTATGGGCGGATTCGCGACGACAGCGGTTCCACGGTTCGTCTGCGGCACTTCATCCACGACCAGTACTTCGCGCCGGCACTGACTGGCGAGTTCGGCTCGCTCGTCTTCGCGCTGCTGTTCTACTGCGTGTGTTACCTGGCGTCGTTGGTGCTGTACCGCAGGAGGGTGTTCCTCAAGCTCTAGGCGCGCTTCCCCGCTAGTAGCTCTTCTTGGCTGGGCGCAGGCTCAGATCGGTGAGTTCGACATGGGCCGGCAAGCGAATCGCGAGGGCGACGAACGCCGCGATGTCGTCTGGCTGGAGCAGGAGCTCCGGCGCGTACCGCCTGCCTTCGCGCGCGAACACCCGCTCGATGCGCGGCGTGTGGGTCCGTCCCGGGTAGATGCTCAGCACCCGAATACCCTTGGCGTTGAGCTCTTGCCGCCAGACATCCGCCAGCGCGCGGTTGGCATGCTGCAAAGCGGCGTACAGGCCGGCGCCCGCCCCACCCCCGTGCGCGGCCGACGAGTTGATCTGGATAAGGTATCCACCGGCGCGTTGCAACGGCGCCAGCAGTCGCTGAGTCAGCACGAAGGGCGCCCGAAGATTGGAGGCAAACATCGCATCGAGGTCGGTCACCGCCGCGTTCGACAACGGGCCGCTCGCATAGACCCCGGCGCTGTGTACCAGCGCCCGCAGCTTCTTGTCTTCGGCATCAAACTCGCGGCCAAGCGCGTCGATCGCACTGTCGTCGCGCAGGTCGAGCACCCTCCCGTGCAGGCGCCCTGGAAATCGCTGCTCGAGTGCGTCCAGCTCGGCGCGATTGCGCCCGATGGCCATTACCGCGATCGAATCGCTCGCCAGCGCGCAAGCGATCGCCTTGCCAATGCCAGAGGTTGCTCCGGTCACGAGGCATAGCGGTTCGGACATCAGACTACGAGCCCCTGACAGTCGCTTGCCCTGCGGCGTATCGCGCCTTGCGCAGGTCCCAGTACAACTGTCGCACTAGCAGCGCCAAGGCCCGGCCTTTGTCTGCCAGCGGGATGCGCGCCCTGAGAGCCGCCAGCATGATGTCGAAGTCGCCTCCGACCCAGTGAGCGTAGCGGCTACGCCAGCCGTGGGGATCAAGAAAGCGCGCCAACTGATCTTCCGGCAACGCCATCGACGACGTCGTCTGGCCGATCCGGCGATACAAGAGCGGCTGCGGCAGAAGCAGGAACTTGCCGGCCAGCGCCAATTCGGCGACCAGCACGATGTCGCCGCCCGGGTACATGCGGATCAGGCGGCTGCCGCGCAACGCCGACACTCGCACGACGCCGCTCATCGCGTTGTTCAGGCTCAGGCGCTTCAGCAGATCGGTCAGGCGCGCACTCGGTGAATCGTCGAGCAGAGCCAGGTCGCCGTCGAAGCTTCGGTGCGCGCTGGTTGCCTCGTCGACCAGCACGGTGCGCCCGTAGCACACGACCGCCTGCGGCTCGGCCTCGAGCGCCGCGACGCAGCTCTCGAGCATCGACGGATCGCAGTAGTCGTTGGCCGATGCCCACTTGAGGTAGCTGCCGCGTGCTTCGCGTGCGACCAGATTCCAGTTGCGGGGTGCGCCGATGTTCTCGGGCTGCCTTAGATAGCGCACCCGCTGATCGCGCCGTGCGTACTCATTGCAGATCTCGGCCGTCGAATCCGTCGACGCATTGTCCGAGACGATCAACTCGATGTCACGCAGCGACTGTCCGAGAATCGAATCCATCGCCGAGCGCAAGAACCGCTCGCCGTTGTACACCGGCAGCCCGACGCTCACGACGGGGCGGGACGGAGTCGACATGCTGCTGGCCACGCCGCTTCCCGTTGAGCTAAAGAACGGCCTTACGCATCTGGAAGCCCTCGGCCCAGCCACTCGCCGCGCGCGCCTCGACCCCGCGTATGCGCATCAGCGCCTCGAAAGTCTGCGCCGAGAACCAGGACTTCGAGCGCTGACTGGCAAAGTGGCGAAGCAGGTGATCGATCTTGCGCTTGACCAGGGCAGGCGGCAGGCTGACCAGCAAATTCGGGTGCCCGAGATCGCCCTCGTACTTGGGGATTTCGTATTCGAGGACCAGGTGATCGCGCCAGATCTGCCAAGTCAGTTCGGCAACGAGGCGGTGGTCCTGGTGGCGATCCTCGAGGCAGTGGGTCAGCACGACGTCCACGTCGCCACGCGAGCGCAGCTCGGTGAGGAAGTCCTTCACGCGCCGGTAATCCGCCGGCAGGCAGCCGTCTTCGAACTCGCCAAGCAGGACGTTGCACGAGGAGGCGCGCCGGGTCAAAGCGCGCGCGCTGCGTGTCGCCTCCGCGGCGCGCTCGCCGCCGGCACTGAGCACGCACCAGGTCAGATCGACCCGCTCGTACTCCCGCAGCCATCGCAGCAAGGTGCCGGCACACCCGATCTCGATGTCATCGCTGTGCGCACCGAGGCACAACACCCGCAGGTTGTCGTGACGGGGAACCAGACGCAAAGGCAGCATGGGTCGCCCGCTGCGCTCAGCGTTGCCACACCTTCCATGGACAATCTCCCCGCGCCTCCCGACGATCGAAACTGATCTTGTCCTTGAAAGTGTCCATCGACTGCCAGTAGCCGCGATGGCGGTAGACCGCCAATTCGCGCTTGGCGATCAGGCGCTGGAACGGCTTTTCGACCAGTTCGTCGCCTTCCTCGATGTAGTCGAAGATGGCCTGGCGCAGGCAGAAGAAGCCACCGTTGATCCAGAACTCGGACTCAGCGATCTGTCCGAAACCGGTGACCAGGCCGCCATCGTCCGAATGGACCGAGTGGAAGCTCTGCCCGGTTCGGACCGCGACAAAGCTGGCGATCACTTGGCGCCTGTGGAAGTCGGCCAATTGCTGGTCGAGCGGAACGTCGCTCAGGCCGTCGGCATAGTTGGCGAGGAACTCGGTCTCGCCCTGCAGATGCTTGCGCACGCGCAGCAGGCGCTGGCCGATGTTCGAGTGCAAGCCGGTATCGACGAAGGTGATGCGCCAGTCGTCGAGGTCGCTGTTGAGCAACTCGACCTTGCGCCCGCCCTCCGACAGCACGAAGTCGTTTGACATGCACTCGTTGTAGTTGAGGAAGTACTCGCGCACCATATCGCCGCGATACCCCAGCGCGAGGATGAAGTCCTTGTGGCCGTAGTGCGCGTAGTAGCGCATCAGGTGCCACAGGATCGGTCGATAGCCTACGTTGACCAGCGGCTTCGGAATGGTGTCGGAGTGCTCGCGCAACCGCGTTCCCAGACCGCCGCAGAACAGCACCACCTTCACTGGACCCACCTCGTTGTCGTTGTCGACCCCTCACCGTCGCACCGCACCAGCGCCGCCTGCTCGAGCAGGCTGGTCGCCTGGTCGAGCAGCGCGACCGACAGCCCGGATCGCTGCGCCATGGCCACCAGGTCGTGGTTGCCGTCGGCCAGGCTGAGCACCCACAGCAGCGCCTGTTCGATCTGCGCAGGCGCCTTGCCGCCCAGACTGCCATAGAGCCCGCGTTTGCCAAGCCGGGGTTCGCCCTTGGGATTCAGACTGACGGGCACGCGGTTCACATCGATCACACTCAGCAACTGCGCAAGCAGTTGGATCGACTCGGCCAGCTTGTCGGGCTGGATCAGCGACAGATCGTCGGCCGAGCTGTGGTATTGAGGATACGCGCCGTTGGGTGAACGGGTCAGGCGCCCCACCGGCAGGTCGAATCCCGGAGAGCAGAACTGGCGCTCGTCGTAGCCGTAGGGCTCGTAATCGACCACCCGCGCGCCGGCCGCCAGCGGCTTCAAGAGCAGTTCCGCCGCTCGATCGGCGAGGCAACCGCCACGGCGGCTGCGCTTGTACGTCAACGCGCCACCGTCACCGAGCAGCCCGATCACCAGCCCTGCGCGCAGACGGGGCAGCAACGCCTCGTTGCGCGCCAGCCAGGTCAGCGAGCCGATGGTTCCGGGACCAAAGATGAATCGCCAGGTGAGCCGCGGGCGTTGCTCGCGCATCGCCGAGGCGAGCACGACGGCCACCGCCATCCCCGTGAGGTTGTCGTTGGCCAGCGACGGATGGCAGGTGTGTGTGTAGACGATCGCCTCGCCGTCGCCGCTGCCCTCGACGATGGCCTCGGCGTAGCTCAGGTGCCCGGAGGCCAGCGTGCTGTCGACGACGACGTCGAACGGGCCTTCGCCGAGCCGCTCGCGGTCTCGGTGGCGAAGGCAGAAGCCCCAGTCCTCGCGGTAGTAGCTGGTGCGGTAGGGAATCCAGTCCGGGTGCTGCGGCAGCGAGTGAAGGTGCGGCTCCAGCTCGGCGCGCGACAAGTGCGCGCGCACCGGTGCAGAGTAGCTGACCAGGTGCAGGTTGTGCGCGCGGAAGTCGATCAGCCTGCGGCCGCTCGCGTCGGCCACCCAGGCGTCGCGCACGTTCCATTCGCGAGGCACCTCCCAATCGAACACCGTCGTACCGCTGGCTACCTCATGGCGCTGCAGAGGCAGCGCACACGCGAGGATGTCGAGGGTGCGCCGAACGCCGTCGCCGGTGATGCTGCGGCACAACGGGTATAGCTCGGTCATCATCGCCATCGCCCGCGTCGCAGCGTCGCCCGCGGCGGCGCGGTCACACAAGCGATCGAGCGGCAGGCCCATGGTTGTCAGGCCCGAGTGCCGGGCACAGCCCGCGCGTAATCGGCGTAGTCGCGGTCACGCTCGGCAATCACGCTGACCGGCAGCGGCCAGCGCAGCCCGAAGGCCGGATCATCGAAGCGCACGCCTGTGGCCAGTTCGGGCCGGTAGACGTCGCTCATCATGTAGAGCACCTGGCAGTCGTCGACCAGCGTCTGAAAGCCATGCGCCACGCCCGGGGGGATGTAGACGGCGTCGCGCGACACATCGTCGAGTTCGAGAGCCACATGCTGCAGATAGCTGGGGCCGTCGACCCGCAGGTCGACCAGTACATCGTGTATGCGACCTCGCTCGCAGCGTACCAGCTTGCCCTCTTGCGCAGGCGACAGCGAGTAGTGCAGCCCGCGCAACGTGCCCGCGCGCCGGTTGTGCGACACGCTGGCCTGCACGATGTCGATTGCGATGCCCTGCGCTGCGAACTCGTCACGGCACCATACCCGCGCGAAGAAGCCCCGCTCGTCGACCCGGCGCTCAGGGCGCACGACGAACGCACCGCGTATCGCCGTGGCCTCGAAGATCAACGCGGGCTCCAGTACAGGTCGTCGTCGATCTGGTGCGTGCGCTGCAAGTACTTCAGCTGCTTCAGCCGCGTGAACGCGCGGAACTGGAAGGTCTCGGCGTCGAAGTCGAGGCGCTCGAACAGGCGCCGCAATTCGGCCGCGCCCTGCTGCGCCGTCCAGCGCGCCTGGAATCCCGGCAGCCGCGCCGCGATCTTCTCGAAGCGCACGCGGTAGCTGCGGTTGTCGGCGCTCGGCGGGCCCGAGCTGACCTCGCACCCCGGGAACTCGGCGGCGATGATCTGCGCGATCTCGCGCACGCGGTAGTTTTCGGACGTCGCGCCGACGTTGAAGATCTCGCCGTTGACCGCCTCGGACGGTGCCTCCACCGCGCAGCGCATCGCCTCGCAGATGTCCTCGACGTGAACGATCGGCCGCCACGGGCTGCCGTCGCTCACCATCGCGATTTTCTTCTTGGTCCAGGCCAACGCGCACAGATCGTTGAGCACGATGTCGAAGCGCATGCGCGGCGACGGGCCGTAGGCCGTGGCGTTGCGCAGGAAAACCACCGAGAAATCGCTCGACGCCATCGGCAGCAGGTCGCGCTCGACCATCACCTTGCATTGGGCATACGCGGTCTGCGGATTGGTCGGCGAATTTTCGTCGAGGAACTCACCGCTGCCGAGCCCATAAACGCTGCACGACGACGCGTAAACGAAACGCCGCACCCCAGCCTCGCGCGCCGCCTGCGCGATGCGCAGCGAGCCCTCGTGGTTGATCTTGTAGGTGATCTCGGGCCGGTTCTGTCCCAGTGGATCGTTGGACAGTTCGGCAAGATGGATCACCGCATCGAAGCCGGCGAAGTCGGCTGCGGTCACGGTACGCAGGTCCTTGTAGACCGTGCGCGGCCCGGTGGCCAGGCCGACCGGATCGAGGTAGAGGCAGCCGTCGCGGTAGAAGCCTGCATCGAGGCCGACCACGTCGTGTCCGCGCGCTTGCAGCCACGGAGCCAGGCGAGCGCCAATGTAGCCTTCGGTGCCGGTGACCAGTATCTTCATGGGTGTCTGCGCGTCGGGGTCGGCGCTTAGAAAACTTCGACTTCGGGAATCGGCACGACGAAGCGCCCGCCCCACTCGCGAATGTAGGCCGCGCCCTGCGCGATTTCCGCGCGCAGGTTCCACGGCAGGATCAGTACATAGTCGGGTCGCGCGTCGCGGATCGCAGTCGGGGCAAGGATCGGGATGCGCGTGCCCGGCGTGAACTTGCCTTGCTTGTACGGATTGGCATCGACCGTGAAGTCCAGCAGGTCGGTGCGGATGCCGCAATAGTTGAGCAGCGTGTTGCCCTTGCCCGGCGCACCATAGCCGACCACCTTCTTGCCGCGCTCGCGCGCATCGACCAGGAACGACAGCAATCGCCGCTTGGTGCGCCGCACCTGCTGATCGAAGTTCCGGTAGCGCTCGGCCGTCAGAAAGCCGTCGGCCACCTCGCGGCCGCGCAGCCCCTCGACGCGCTCACCGACCGGCAGCGCGGCGTTGTCGCGGTGGCGGGCAAAGATGCGTAGCGAGCCACCGTGCGTGGGCAACTCCTCGACGTCGAACAGCGTCAGGCCATGGCGTGCGAACACCTGCTCGACAGCGACGAACGAAAAGTAGCTGAAGTGCTCGTGGTAGATGGTGTCGAACTGGTTCTCCGCCATCAGACGCTGCAGGTGCGGGAACTCCATCGTGATCACGCCGCCCGGTGCGAGCAGGCGCTTCATCCCGGAGACGAAGTCGTTCAAGTCCGGCACGTGGGCGAGCACGTTGTTGCCCAGCAGCAGATCGGGCTGCCCGTGCTCGGCGGCGATCGCACCGGCGGTCTCGACGCCGAAGAAGCGCACGGTGGTCGCGATGCCCTTGTCGACCGCCACCTTCGCCACGTTGGCCGCGGGCTCGATGCCGAGCACCGGGACGCCGGCGGCCACGAAATGCTGCAGCAGATAGCCGTCGTTGCTGGCGATCTCCATCACCTTGCTTCGCGGGCCGAGGCCAAAGCGCCGGATCGCCATCTCCACGTAGCGCCGGGCGTGCTCGACCCAGCTCGCCGAGTACGACGAGAAGTACGCGTATTCGGTGAAGATCTCCTGCGGAGAGACGAATTCCTGCAGCTGCACCAGATGGCAAGCGTCGCAGACGTAGGCATGCAGCGGATAGAACGGCTCCATCTCGTGCAGTTGGTCGGGCGAGATGTGCGTCTGGCACAACGGCGACATGCCGAGGTCGACGAAGCTGGTGCGCAAAGGCGCGCCGCAGGAGCGGCAGCGGAAGCCTCGCGCGGAAGCGGGGGATGGCGCCGCGGGCATGGAAGTGTTCATTTTGTAGGCCGCCTGCAGCCAGCGGCACGACAGAGTACTCGCAATGATCGCAGGTGGCATCCTCAGGCGCAGCGTTGCGGCCCCCCTGAGGCACAGGGTCCCGAGGCGCAACTTGTCACCGAGAGCCCCTCGATCACGGGTGCGTTCGCAGCCCTGCACTGCGCCAATGCACGCCGCGTGACACCTAGAATGCCGCGCTATTCGAGAATCTGGATTGGGCAACCGCTCGAGCGCCCCTCGGTGCTGCTCCGGCGGTCAACTGCACAAACTGCGAAGGCAAATGACAGGATTGTTCGGCTGGTTCGGCCAAGACCCTGCCGCAGGCCGCGAAGCCGCACTTCTGCGCATGCTGCAGGCCGACCGTTGGACTGCTGCGCAAGAAGCCTCGACTCCTGCACTCTCAGGCCGTATGGCTGCCACCGGTGCGCGCGGCCGCCAGATCGAAGTCGATGGGCTGCACTTGGCCATCGTTGGTCACCCGTATTGGGTCGATGGCGCGACGCGAAGCACCGACCTGCACGGCTTGGCGCATGCGCTGCGCGACGGGGCCGATGCACTGTCGAAACTGGTGGGCGATTTCGCGCTCGCAGCCTGGGACGAGCGCACTCGGCGCGGGCTGCTGGCCGTCGACCGCATCGGCGTGCACCCGTTGTTCTATGGCCATGCGCCCGCAGCGTTGGTGTTCGCGTCGAACCTGGACCTGCTGCGCGGGCACCCTGACATCCGCACTGAGCTATCGGACCAGGGGCTGTACGACTTCCTGTACTTCCACGTCTGCGCCGGCCCGCACACGATCTTCACCGATCTGGAGCGGCTGCCCGCCGGTCACTGCATCGAGTTCGACGGCCAGGCGGCCGGTGCGCCACGGCCCTACTGGACGATGCGCTTTGCACCCGATGCCACTCGCCCGCTGCAAGCGCTCGAGGACGAGTTCGTCGGCCTGCTCAGCGACGCCGTGAAAGAACTGTCTGCCGATGCGTCGTCGGTCGGCACCTTTCTCTCGGGAGGCACCGATTCGTCGACCGTCAGCGGCCTGCTGGGCCGTACCACGGGTGCACCAGCGCACACTTTCTCGATTGGCTTCGACGTGCAGGGCTACGACGAGATGGAGTACGCCCGGGTGGCCGCTCGCCACTTCGGCTGCGATCATCACGAGTACTACGTGACGCCGGGCGACGTGGTCGACGCGGTACCGAAGATCGCAGCCTGGTACGACCAGCCGTTCGGCAACGCCTCGGCGGTGCCCACCTACTACTGCGCACGCGTCGCACGCGAGCACGGCATCGAGCGCATGCTCGCGGGCGATGGCGGCGACGAGCTGTTCGGCGGCAACGAGCGCTACGCGAAGCAGCACCTGTTCGGCCTGTATCAGCACGTGCCATCGGTGTTGCGCCGTGGGTTGATCGAGCCCGCTCTGCTGGCGCTGCCCGCAGACCTGGGCTTCGCCCCACTGCGCAAGCTGCGCAGCTATGTCGAGCAGGCCCGGCCGCCGATGCCGCAGCGTTATCAGACCTATAACCTGCTGAACTACCTGGGACAGTCGAACGTCTTCGAATCGGACTTCCTGGCCGGCGTCGACCAAGGCCATCCGCTCGCGCTGCTGATCGACGGCCACAAGCCCTATGTCAACGCCAGCCTGATCGACCAGATGCTGGCCATCGACCTGCGCTTCATCCTTGCCGACGGCGACCTGCCCAAGGTGACACGGATGTGTGCGATGGCCGGCGTGGATGTCGCCTTCCCGATGCTCGACGACCGCGTGGTCGCGTTCTCGGCCACGTTGACGGCCAAACAGAAACTGCGCGGCACGCAGTTGCGTTGGTTCTTCAAGCACGCCCTGCGCAACTTCCTGCCGTCCGCAGTGCTGACCAAGCAAAAGCATGGCTTCGGGCTTCCCGTCGGGGCGTGGCTGGTCGGGCACAAGCCGTTGCTCGACTTGGCCGGTGACAGCATCGGTGGGCTGCGCCAGCGTGGCATCGTGCAGCCGCGCTTCCTCGACGATCTGTTCGCCACGCGCCTGCGCGAGCACCCGCCGTTCTTCGGCGGCATGGTCTGGGTGCTGATGATGCTGGGTATCTGGCTGGAGTCGCGCGGCCTGTAGCTGCGGGCGCGAGTTCAGCGCCAGGGCGTAGGTCAGGCCGCCAGAGCTTCGGTCTGCCTCAGGTTCAGCAGCAGGCGCGCGCCGAAGCGAAGACGCGTGCGATCCCACGGTGTGAAGCGAGGGAGTTGATAGCGATCCGAGCGCATCGACGCAGCGCCCCAGGCGGTAGAGACCGCAGCCTTGAAACCGCACTCGCGAACCATTGCTGCGTGATCGGCGGAGTAGTCCTTGTCGGGTACGCCATTCGGGTACGCAAAGAGCTCGACCGGCTCGCGCAGGATCCGCTCAAGCTCTGTCTTGCCTCCGCGGATCTCTTCGACCGCGGCATCGGGCGTCAGTCGCGTCAGGATCGGATGGCTGATCGTGTGGGCGCCGATTTCCATGCCCATCTCTCGCAACGAGCGCACCTGCTGCCGCGTCATCATCAACGCCGGCGCCCGTGCGCCGCCGGCGGCCAGCACGATCGCCTGCGTGATCGCATCTCGCTGCCTTTGATCGAGATGCTTGACGCGTGTCAGGATGTCGTCAATGCTGCGGCGACGTGCAGCGATCGAGTCGAGCGCATAGCTGCCAAGGCCATGCGCGGACAGGTCCAGTAGATCGCTGCGACACGCGCGCACGGCTTCGATCACACGGTCGTTCCACATGCACCCGCCGTCCAGGAAGCCAGTGCTGACAAAGAACGTCCCACAGAGGCCAACTCTGCGCAGAATAGGTGCCGCCAATTGTTCGTTGTCCGCATAGCCGTCGTCGAAGGTGATCGCGAGCGCGCGCGCCGCTATGCTGCCGTCGAACAATTGCTCGACCGCCTGCTGCAACGGCATCACGTTGCACCACGACGCCACCCACCGCATGCAGGCTTCGAACTCTGATGCACTTGGCAAATCAGGAAACAACGGATCGGGCTCGGGCAACACACGGTGGAAGATCAGGATGCTCAAGCGTCCGTGTCGTCCCGCGGGCGAGGCCAGCGAAAGGGGTAGCCGGATCATCGGTTGAGCTCAGCCGCGCCGGCTGGTCAGCGCAGGCATCCCAGCGCCGCGCCCGGCCGCCACAAGGGTCGAACCCGGTTCCCGCACAGCGCGCTGGCCGATTTGCAGCAACGAGACAAACGCCGCGAACATCCAAAACTGCACCTCTGCCATCAGGAAGTCTGCGGTATTGCCAGCAACGAATATCGCAGCGAGCACTGCACCAACGGTTGCTCCCAGCGTCGTGATAACCGGGTCGCCATGCTTGCGATCGAGCGAGCGCAACCTGACCAGGCTCCAAAGCGTCCACAGTGTCAGCCAGACGAACAGCAGCGCGCCGGGAATGCCTTGTTCGACCAGGGTGGTCATGAACGTGTTATGTGACGAGCGAGCCCGGTCCTCCTCGGAGTCCGCCTTAGTCAGCCAGCGGTCGTCGAGGTATTGCCTGCTCAGCGCCGCAGTGCCGCGATGGCCAGCTCCCATCGGATAGTTGAGAAACATCTGCCACTGCGCTGACATGATGAACATTCGCGAACGGGCGCTCTGGTCTACGTCCTCGGAGTCCACCGTGCTCTCGCGGATGCTCATCATGCGCTCGACAAAGGTCCGGTCGACGATCACTGCCAGGCCGACCAGGCTGACCAAAGTCAGGCCCCAGAACACGCGACGATGCGCTCGCGCCTTGAACACGAGCATGACCAGCGCCCCGCCCACGAGGCCTAAGAACGCGCCACGCGTGTTGGTGAGCACGAGGCCCTCCATGATGATGGCGCCGGCGACCAAAGAAGCCCAACGTCGCCAGCCGGTTTGCGTCAGCAGCAAACCCAGGGCGGTCAGCGCGCCGGTCGCCAGATACATGCCCAGCGTGTTGGAATCGTCCATGCCTGGACCGCCGACGCCGTCGAGCCGGTCGCCGCTGCGGCCAATCGAGTAGGCAAACAGCCCCAACAAGGCGCAGCCCATCATGTGCGCGAGCAACACGTCCCTGACGCGCTCCTTGGTGTCTGCGATTCGGTAGACAAACCAGAAAGTAAGAATGTATTTGACGAACTGCGTGCTCCCGTCGAGGTGCACAGCGGTGTCGACCGCCCACGGTAGCTGAATCCACATCCAGACGGCATACAGCGTCATTACGATGGCAGGGGCGCTCAAAATCCACGTGGGCTTTGGAGCCAGCTTGTCGCGCCGTACGACGATGGCAAGCGCCGTGATCGCCGCGGACAGCAGCGCCCAGCGCACGTCGCCGAAGATGTAGCCCCACCAACGCGCTGGCGGAAAGACGTAGATCGAACCGAGGTAGAAGTAGAACGCGTAGATGGGATGGCGCACGAACCCCAGCACCGTGCAGCCGACCGCAAACAACAGGAAGAGCGCGGCGGAGATCATGGTTGCTGATCAGGTCGGCGTTGAGAGCGCGATCGGGGGTGTGCCGTTGCGAGATACGGCTTGCGGCGTACCGGTCAGAGCGTGCTCGAAGACTTCGAACTGACCGCGCGCAATGGTCGCCCAGTCGAAACGACCGGCATGTCGGCGCACCGCCTCGCTTGCCGGGGGCGCCTGCAGAAGCGAACGAACCGCGGTGGCGAGTTGTCCAGGGTCACGCTGGCCCACCACCCGGCCGACCAATGAATCCGTGAGTATCTCGCCAACCGCCCCCACATCGACGCTCGCCACGGGAGTGCCGCACGAGAGCGCCTCCAACACGACGTTGGGCCAGCCCTCTCGGGTGGAAGTCACGACCAACGCGTCGGCAGCGGAGTAAAGGGACGGCAATCGCGACTGCGGCATTACCGGCAGCATGCGCAGCCGGTGGCTGACGCCCCGGCGACGGGCCAGGGCGGCCAGCGACTCGTGCTGCGGGCCGTCGCCGACCAGAACCAGGGTCGCAGCCGGCAGCAGGGCCAGTGCCTCGATCGCCAGCTCGAAGCCCTTTTCGGGCACCAGGTTGCCGACGCCCGCGATCAGTGGTCCGTCGGGCAGCGCGAACTCGCGGCGCGCCGACGCCCGATCGACGGGACGAAACTGCTCCGGATCGACGCCATTGCGCAGCACGACCACGCGGTCGGCGTCGACACCCAGCTCGACCAAACCCTTCTTGAGCTGCGCCGATACGGCAATGACCGCTGCGGCACGCCGTGCCGCCCAGGCGATGCGCCGTCCTGGCCCCGGCATGCGCGCCAGGACGTTGACGTCGGTGCCCCTGGCGGTCATCACGAACGGAGTGCCGGTGCGCTCTGCCAGCAGAGCGGCTGCCACGCCGTCGGGATAGAGGTAGTGCGCATCGATCAGTTGCGGCACCCACCCGCTGGCGCGCAATTGCTCGATCTCCGGCATCGCTGCGCGGGCCATCGCGTCGGGCTGGCGTGCGACACCGATCTTGGGCAGCATCAGGTAGCGCGGATACGAGACCTGCAGGCCGCCGTCGAGCGTGGCGCGCCGCGGCGTGGCGGCGAACTTTGCATAGTCACCGAACGCTGTGCTGCGAAACGGAAACCACGGCACCGGTGCAACCACGCGCACATCGACGGGATGGCGTCGCTGCACCTGTTGCAGGCGCGTCTGGACGAAGATGCCGTGCCGCGGCCGCGCGCTGCTGGGAAACAGCGACGTGAACGTGAGGATTCGACGCGGCTCGGACATCGGTGCGTCGCTCACAGTCTCGTTCGCTGCGGTGCCGGCTCAGCGCCAGGTGAGGCCCACGTAGTCGGCCTGCAGCTCACTGCGACCACCGATGTTGGCCAAATCGATCACCACTTGATCGGGCCGTGCCAGGCGCGACAGACCCTCGACGGTCCGTTTGTCGTTCAGACCGACGACCAGCACGTCGACGTCGGCAATCACGCCTTCCAGGTCACTGCGCACCAGCGCGCCGATGTGCGGCAAGTGCTCCTCGATGTAGCGCCGGTTGCCGCCGAGCAGGCTCGACAGGTGCACTTCGGGGTCGTAGACGCGCAAGGTCAGGCCCTTACCGATCAATTGCTCGGCCAGCAGTACGAGCGGGCTCTCGCGCAGGTCGTCGGTGCCGGTCTTGAAGGCTAGGCCGATCATGCCCACACGGCGCTTGCCCGTCTCGAGGATCTTGGCCAGCGCTACGTCGGTGTGTGCGCGGTTGGACGGCAGGATCGCGCCGTGCATCGGCAGGTCGACGTCGTGCTGCTTGGCCAGGTACATCGTGGCGCGCAGGTCCTTCGGCAGGCACGAGCCGCCAAACGCAAAGCCCGGCTTCAGGTAGGCGCGCGAGATGTTCAGCTGGGTGTCGCGGCATACCAGGTCCATCACCTGAAACGGATCGACCCCCAGCGCGTCGCACAGTCGCGCGGTCTCGTTGGCGAAGGTGATCTTCAGCGCGTGGAAGTTGTTGCAGCAGTACTTGACCATCTCGGCCGCGCGCACCGAGGTGACGTGAAAGTCGCACGGCAGGTGGCCGAACAGGCGGCGCAGCGCCGCCACCGCGGCTTCGCCGTTGGCGCCGACGATCGTGAACGGCGGATGGTCGTAGTCGCGGATCGACGACCCTTCGCGCAGGAACTCAGGCTGGAAGCAGACATGGAAGTCGCGACCTTCCTTCTTGCCCGACGCGTTCTCGAGAATCGGCCGCAGCACGTCCTCGACGGTTCCCGGCACCAGCGTCGAGCGGAACACGAACACGTGCTCGTGGTCGGCGTCGCGCAGCGCTTCACCCAGTTGCTGGCACAGACGCAGGATCGCACCCTGATCCTGGCTGCCGTTGGCGGCCGACGGCGTGCCGACGCAGATCAGCGATAGCTCGGTGTCGCGCAGCGCCTTCGCGGCATCGGTGGTGACCTGCACGTAGCCGCTGGCGGCGACCTTGGCCATCAGCTCGACCATGCCCTCTTCGACGACCGGTGTCTTGCCCTCGGAAATCATGCGCAGCTTGGCGGCATCGACATCCACGCCGGTGACGTGGTGGCCCTCGCGCGCCAGGCAGGCCAGCGAGACTGCACCCACGTAACCCAGACCAAAGATGCTGATTCTCATGACGATTGAATTTCCAGTTGTCGATAGCGCGTTGAGCCGGACAGGCAGCGGTCGATGATCGCGTCGAGGCGCCTCATCGAGTTGGGCCAAGCATGATTGGATAGCACTCTGGCGCGCCCGGCATCGGACAGGCGGCACCGCAATGCGGGGTCTGACAGCACGCCGACGATGGCGTCGCTCAGTTCGGCCGGCGTGTCGGCGGTCAGCAGATGCCGCCCCGGCTCGGCGTCGACGCCGTCGGCCGCCAGCCGGCTGCACACGACCGGCACACCCATCGCCATCGCTTCGAGGATCTTGTTCTGCGTACCGCGTGCGATGCGCAGCGGCGCCACCGTCAGCGCAGCGCGCGTCACGTGCGGACGCACGTCGGGCACCGAGCCGGTCACCGTGACGCCCTCGATCTGGCCGAGCCGACGAATCGCCGGCGATGGATCGGCACCCACGATCGCCAGCTTCGCGGTCGTTCGCCTGGCCTTGATCAACGGCAGCACCTGCGTGCAGAAATCGAGCATGCACTGCTGGTTCGGGAAGTAGTCCATGCGGCCGACGAAAGCGATCAGATCGGGGTCGTACGGCTCGGTCGACGGCGTGAAGTAGCCGCTGTCGACGCCGTTGGGGAACCAATCCGTCGGCGTACTTGTGCGGTAGCCATCGAGCGTGGCGTGCTCGGCGCGGGTGGTCGCGGTGCACAGGTCGAAACGCCGCGCCAGCCGCTTCTCGTCGGCGAGCACGCGGCGGCCCTCCCACCAGTAGCCCAGCGACAGTGGAAACGGTTTGTGCTGCACGTACTCGAGCCACTTCTGCGAGTCCATGTCGCCGAAGTCGAGGATCTTCGGAATGCCACGCACGTGAGCCACGTAGTGGGCTACCGACGAGCAATGCACGAGGATCAAATCGAACTGCTGCTCGCGCAGCAGACGGCGGATCGTGCGGTCGAGCTTCGACGAGTGGAAAAACGACGACGACGCGGTCCACGGCGTGGGCAGCGTGGCGATCATGCGCAGCACCTGCACCCGGTTGTCGACCTCGCCGATGTGGAACTCGGTGCAGAACGGCGCGATGCCCTGCGCCTCGCGCGTCAGCTCGGGCGAGCGCGTCAACGAACAAACCACCACCTCGTGCCCTGACTGGTGCAGGTGCTTGATCATGTTGAACGGCCGGATCGTGCCGCCGCGCTTGGGCGGGTACGGGAAACGATGGCAGACGAACAGGATCCTCATGCGGCCCCCTTGTCCCTGCGGGCCTTCCCCCCGAGGGGGAGCGACAACCGCCGCAGGCGGTTGCGGCACAGGCTCATATCGCGCAGCGATGTGAAGGCGCGCCGCGCCGGCCGAAGCCAACGCCTTCGGAGCGGCCGTACGTCGCTCATGCCACCGCCTCCTCCAGCTCGTCGGCGACGTCGCTCGAGTTGCGGCCATCGAGGTAGACGCGGCACCAGACTTCGAGGTTCAGCAGCGCGAGCAGCTTGTCGGTGCCGTCGACGCGGTTGGCCTGGTGGTCCGCGATCAGCGTGGCCACCGGTTGGGCGTTGAGCAGCCCACGCTTCTCGAGGCTGTGGGGCGACAGCGCGCTGCCCAGCAGCTCGGACAGCGCACCCTTCAGCCATGCGCCCATCGGTGCGCCAAAGCCGCGCTTGGGTCGGTGCAGCACCTCGCGCGGCAGCACGTCGGCGAGCGCCTTCTTCATGAGTGCCTTCAGCTCGCCGCCCGCCACCTTGACCGACGCCGGAATCTGCGCCGCCAGCTCGACCAACTCGTGGTCGAGCAGCGGCACCCGGCACTCGAGCGACGATGCCATCGTCATCTTGTCGGTCAGCAGTAGCAAGTCGTCGGGCAGCTGGGTGCAGGCGTCGACCGCGAACATGCGCGCCAGCGCGTCATCGCCGCGGAGCCGATCGAAGCTGTCGGCGATCGCATCCACGCGCCCTTGCGGCGGGCGCCTCATCAGGGCGCTCACCTCGGGCGCCGAGAAGACGCCCACGTAGGCGCGATAGCGATCGGTGAACGGTGACGCGGCGGCCCCGAGAAAGTTCTTGGCCAGGCGCGAGTAGTTCATCCACTTGGAGTGGCGGTCGCTGGGTAGCCATCCGGCGAGCCGGGCCGCGCCCCGCTTGGCCGACTGCGGCAGCCAATCGACGTAGCGCATGTAGTGCTCGCCCAGATAGCGCCGGTAGCCGCCGAACAGCTCGTCGCCGCCGACGCCCGACAGGATCACCTTGACATCGCGACGCGCGAACTCGGCCACCAGAAAGGTGGTGACGAACGCGCTGTCGGCGATCGGCTCGTCCATGTGCCACAGCAACCTCGGCAGCAGCCGCACCACGTCGGGCTTGACCAGGATCTCGTGGTGATCGGTGTTGAACAGCTTGGCCATCTGCCGCGCGTGATCGAGCTCGTTGTAGAAGCGCTCGGCGGCCCCGCCGTCGAAACCGATCGAGTACGTCTTCACCGGACCCGAGCTGTGGCGCGACATGAATGCCAGCACGGCGCTCGAATCGATGCCGCCGGACAGGAAGGCGCCGATCGGCACGTCGCTCACCATCTGCATGCGCACCGATTCCTCGAGCCGATCGCGCACCCGTCGCGTCCACTCGGCCGCGCTGATCGCAGGATCGACCCGAGTCGACGGCTGCCAATAGGTGTGGACCGATGTGCCCTGAGGGGAGACCTTCAGCATCGAGCCGATCGGCAGCTTGCGAATGCCGCGGAAGATCGACAACGGCGCCGGCACGTAGCCGAGCTCCAGGTAGGTGGCCAGCGCGCTGGGGTCGACCTCGCGCGCGGCGCCGGGCAGCTCGAGCAGCGCCTTCGCTTCGGAAGCGAATGCCACTCGCTTCGCGTTCTCCGTCCAGTAGATCGGCTTGATGCCGAGGCGATCGCGCCCGACCAGCAGGGTCTGGCGAGGCGAGTCCCAGATCGCAAAGCCGAACATGCCGTTCAGCCGCTCGACGAAGCGCTCTCCCCATTGCGCGTAGCCGTGCAGCACCACCTCGCTGTCGGACTCGGTGCTGAAGCGATGCCCGCACGCCTGCAGTTCGCGGCGCAACTCGCGGTAGTTGTAGATCTCACCGTTGCACACCACGACCAACGAACGGTCGTGGTTGGCGATCGGTTGGTGGCCGCCGGCCAGATCGATGATCGACAGCCGCCGCATGCCGATCGCGCAGCGGCCGTCGGCGTGGACGCCGGCGTCGTCGGGCCCGCGATGGATCGTCACGTCGCCCATGCGTGCGAGCCACTCGGCGGGCGCCGGCGAGCCGTCGAGCTGGTACAGGCCGTGGATGCCGCACATGATGGTGGGTGTTCGTGTTTGCCGTCAGCAGACTGCGGCCTCGGCCACTTCGACCGGCCGCGTGTCCGCAACGTCCATGCTGTTGCGCAGGAACGCCTCGAACATCATCAGCGACCACAACGGGCCGCTGTAGTCGCGCCGGCCCGACGTGTGGGCGTCGATCAGGTGCTCGAGGTAGCGCCGCTCGAAGTAGCCGGTACGACCGAGCTCGCCTTCCAGCAACGACTTGCGAACGCGCTCGCGCAGCGGACCGCGGAACCAGCGCACCAGCGGTACCGCGAAGCCCATCTTGGGCCGGTACATCACGTCGTGCGGCACGTGCGGCTCCATCGACTTCTTCAGCAGCCACTTCCCTTCGCCGCTGCGCACCTTCAGGTTGGACGGCAGGCTGGCGAGCCACTCGACCAGCGGATGATCCATCAACGGCTCCCGCACTTCGAGCGCGTGCGCCATGCTGGCACGGTCGACCTTGGTGTTGATGTCCCCGACCAGGTAAGTCTGCAGGTCGAGGTACTGGATCAGCGACAGCGGATCGTCGGTCTGCGCGCGCGCGGCGTGCTCGTTGAACAGGTCGGCCGTGCGATAGCCGGCGAGCTGGCGCTTGAACTCACCGGAGTAAAGCTGCGGGCGCATGTCGTCGCGGAAGATCGACACGCTGTGCATGTAGGCGTTCACCGTGTCGCGCGCCAGCGCCTGGAAGGTGGATTTCGCCCGCACGAAACGCGGCGCCCAGTCAGCCTTCGGATAGATGCGCGCCAGCGTCCCGAACAACGGCTGCCGAACCGACAACGGCATCGCGGCGCGGAAGCGCTCTTCGTTCAGGTGCAGCAGGTAGCGCCGGTAGCCACCGAAGCTCTCGTCGCCGCCGTCGCCCGACAGCGCGACCGTGACGTGCTGGCGCGCCAGCTGGCAGACCCGGTAGGTTGGAATCGCCGAGCTGTCGGCGTACGGTTCGTCGTACAGCGACGCCAGCGTGTCGATGAGGTCGAAGTCGTCAGTCGCCACGTGATCGACGAAGTGTCGCGTCGCATACCGCTCGGCGACCTGCTGCGCGAAGCGCGTCTCGTCGAACTTGGGGTCGTCGAACGAGATCGAGCAGGTGTTGACCGGCTCCGCGGACTCGCCGGCCATCATCGCGACCACGGCGCTCGAATCGACGCCACCGGACAGGAACGCACCCAGCGGCACCTCGGAGATCATGCGCAGACGCACGCTCTCACGCAGCCGACCCACCAGCTCGTGCTGAGCATCGTCGTCGGAAATCGGGTTGTCGCCGCTGAAGCGGACGTCCCAATAGCGCCGCGGCTCCGGTGCCGCCTGCCCGCGGCGCAGCAACAGCGTGTGGCCCGGCGCCAGCTTGTGGGCCGAGGTGAAGATGGTCCGCGGCTCCGGCACGTAGCCGAGGGTGAAGTAGTCGTCCACCGAGCGCGGGTCGATCTCGCGCTTCAGGCCACCATGTACCAGCAGTGCCTTCAGCTCCGAGCCGAACACCCACGTGCCGTCGGGCAGCGCGGCGTAGAACAGTGGCTTGACGCCGAGGCGGTCGCGCGCGAGGAACAACGCCTGGCGCCGCTCGTCCCACAGCGCGAAGGCGAACATGCCCCGAAAGCGCAGCACGCAGTCCTCGCCCCACTGCTCCCACGCGTGCACGATGACTTCGGTGTCGCTGCGCGTGCGGAAGCTGTGTCCGAGCGCAGTGAGCTGCGGAATCAACTCACGGTAGTTGTAGATCTCGCCGTTGTAGACGATGACCACCGAGCGGTCTTCGTTGTACAGCGGCTGCTGCCCGGTGGCCAGGTCGATGATCGACAGCCGCTTATGCCCGAGCCCGATGCCGGGGGCGAGGTGGATGCCGGTCTCGTCGGGGCCGCGGTGGTGCTGCGACTCGTTCATGCGCAACAACACCTCGCGCGCGATGGTGCGCTGCCCGCGAGAGTCCCAGATGCCGACGATGCCGCACATAGCTGATCCTCTGTCACGCGCGCTGCGGTGCACACCGCAACGCCGCGTTGGTCAACAAACGCTGGTACAGGTCGCCATAAGAAGCGACCATGCCCTCTAGGCTGAAGCGGCGTTGCACGACCTGGCGTGCCGCGGCGCCGCGCTGGCGCGCTCGCGTCGGGTCATGCAAGTCATCGAGCATGGCGCGCGCCAGCCTTTCCACGTCACTTGCCGGCACGAGACGACCGGTCACGCCGTCGTCCAGCAGTTCACCGTTGCCACCCACTGCCGTCGCGACGATCGGCAGCGCGGTGGCCATTGCCTCGAGAATTGTGTTCGAGATACCCTCGGCGCGCGACGGCAAGACGAAAGCATCGAGCCCGCGCATGACTTCCGGCACGTCCGCGCGCTCGCCGGTCACCCAGCTGAGTGGCGCCACGCCGCCGTCGCGCAGGATCTGCTCGACCTGCGGCCGCGACGGGCCGTCGCCGACGATCACGAGGCGCATCCGCGAGCGCGCGGTCGGGTCGAGCTCGAGTGAGCGCACGAAGGCCCGTGCCAGCAGCGCCTGGTCCTTGATCGGCTGCAGCCGGCCCACCGTGCCCACCAGCCACAGGGCGGGGTCGCTGAACGGCGAACCGCCGATCGCCGCGCGCACGCCGTTCGCAGGCTCAAAGCGCTGCGTGTCGACGCCGTTGTAGATCTGTTCGATGCGATCGGCCGGCACGCCGACCGCCTCGTGGAGGTAGCGGCGCAACTGTCCCGACAGCGCCACGTAGCGGTGCACCAGCGGCCGATACAGGCGGCGCACCAGTCGATACTTGACGCTGCGCCCATCGGGGTCGTTGGTGTCCCAGCCGTGTTCGCCGTGCACGCGCACCGGCACACCCGCCCAGGCGGCGGGCAACGTCATCTCGAGCGCGCCGAGGTTGCGCGTGTGCACCAACGCAGGTCGCATCTCGCGCAGCAGGCGCACCAGGCGCGGCGCGACGCGAAGCCCCTGACCTGACGGTTTGTTCAGAGCGTGGAACTGCACATCGTCGCGCTGCACGCGGCGGCGAAAGTCACTGCCGATCTCGGTCATCGCGATCACCGCATGCCGAAACCGATCGGCCGGCATGCGGTTGATCAGGTTGACGACGCCGTTCTCCAGCCCGCCGACGTCGAACCGATGCAGCACATGCGCCACCAACGGCCGTTGATCCTGGATGGCCACGCTCGTGCTCCCCGTTCACCCGAGGTAGCGGGCCAGCAGCGGCCCCACCGAGTTAACCACGGGGCGCGGCAGGCGCC
>DASTZF010000392.1:0-11482 GCA_035764445.1 Burkholderiaceae bacterium | reverse complement strand
CGAGAGATCCACGCGCGGCCCGAGCTCGGCTTCGAGGAGCACCACACGTCGGACCTGGTGGCGCGCTGCCTCGCCGAGTGGGGCATCGCGATCGACCGCAGCTTCGCCAAGACCGCGGTGGTGGGCCTCGTGCACGGCCGCGACAGCGGCGCGAGCGGTCGCGCGGTCGGGCTGCGCGCCGACATGGACGCGCTGTCGATCCAGGAGACCAACACCTTCGCGCACCGCAGCCGACACGCCGGCACGATGCACGCGTGCGGCCACGACGGCCACACCGCGATGCTGCTGGCCGCGGCGCAGCACCTGGCCGCGACGCGCGAGTTCGATGGCACGGTGGTGCTGATCTTCCAGCCGGCCGAAGAGGGCCGCGGCGGCGCGCAGGCGATGATCCGCGACGGCCTGTTCGAGCGCTATCCGATGGAGGCGGTGTTCGGCATGCACAACTGGCCGGGCTACCCGGCGGGTACGCTGGCGGTCAGCCCCGGGCCGGTGATGGCGTCGGCCAACACCTTCAAGATCGTCGTGCACGGCCAGGGCAGCCACGCCGCGCTGCCGCATCTCGGCGTCGACCCGATGCCGGTGGCCTGCCAGATCGTCGCGGCGGTGCAGACGATCGTCAGCCGCAACAAGGCGCCGCTCGACACCGCGGTGGTGTCGGTGACGATGGTGCACGGCGGCGAGGCGACGAACGTCGTGCCCGACAGCTGCACCATCGAAGGCACGGTGCGCGCGTTCCGCACCGACGTGCTCGACCTGATCGAGCGCCGGCTGCGCGAGATCGCCGAGCACACCTGCGCGGCGCACGAGGCGCGCTGCGACTTCGAGTTCCAGCGCCGTGCGCCGCCGGTGGTCAACCACGCGCGCGAGGCGCTGTTCGCCGCCGACGTGATGCGCGGCATCGTCGGCTCCGACAACGTGCGGGTGCAGGAGCCGTCGATGCCGTCGGAGGACTTCGCCTACATGTTGCAGGCCAGGGCCGGCTGCTACTGCTTCATCGGCAATGGCGACGGCGACCACCGCGCGCACGGGCACGGCACCGGACCGTGCCTATTGCACAACCCGAGCTACGACTTCAACGACGCGCTGATCCCGCTGGGCGCCACCTACTGGGTGCGCTTGGCCGAGCGCTGGCTGAGCGCCGCTCCGACGAGCGGCTAGTCGACAGACCGCGGCGTGCTGCGCGCGCGCCACCGCAGCCACCGCGGCGGATGCGCAATCGCTCGAACCCGCCAATTCCACACGATTGGCCCCTCTGATCGCTGCATCGACCTGCGTGCTGCGCGCTAAGGTGATGCGCATGACCACGCCACCCACTCCCGAGCCACCCAGCGACCACCGCGCCAGCGTGGCCGTCGGGCTGGCACCGGTATTCGTGGCGGTGGTCTTCACGCTGATCGTCTCGCGGCTGATCGCGTTCGATTCGGGCGTCGCGATCTTCCTCGCCTGCACCGCGTGGGTGGTCTACGAGATGTTCGACTACCAGCGCGCGGTCGACGCCTACCACCTGCAGTGCATACAGGGTCATCCGGGGTTGCGGGTGGCGCCCATCGATTCGATGGCGTTCGCCACCGACGCCGAGGCAGCACGCGGCGAGCACTCGCGCGGCTTCGGCGCCAGCGGCTTTCACCGGCTGTCGTAGCCGACCCGGCGCTGAGCGGCCGTCTACGGCGGCAGGCGCTCAATCGGCGCGCGGTGCGCCCGGCGCGTCGAGAAAGCGCTGCACGAACACCAGGTCGAGCCAGCGGCCGAACTTGCGCCCGACCTCGCGGAAGTGCGCCACGCGCTCGAAGCCGAGCCGCTCGTGCATGCGCAGCGAGCCCTCGTTGGTGGCGTCGATGCCGCCGATCATCACGTGCTTGTCGAGTGCCGCCGCGAGCGGGAACAGCGCACGCACCAGCGCGCTGCCGACGCCGCAGCGGCGACCATCGGCGCGCACGTACACCGAGTGCTCCACCGAGTGCAGGTAGCCAGGCCAGGCGCCGCGGAACTCGGCGAACGATGCATAGCCCACCAGCTGCCCGTCGCGCTCGGCGGCCAGCACCGGGAAGCCCGCGCCGGTGCGGGCGTTGAGCCAGTCGCTGCGCTCGGCCGGCGTGCTCGGCTGCGTGGTGTAGATCGCGGTCGAGTGGGCCACCACGTCGTTGTAGATCGCCGTCATCGCCGGCACGTCGTCGGCGTGAGCGGCACGCACGGTGAGCGGGTTCATTGCGAAGACCTCGCCAAGCTGCCGGTTCGCTGGCATGATTCCACGATCCTCGACTTCCGTCAACGATAGTGGACAGACCCGCCGGCGCCGACGACCCCACCCCGCTGATCGCGCGCCGGCTGCGCGACGAACGCACGCGCCACGGCTGGACGCTCGACGACCTGGCGCAGCGCGCCGGCGTCTCGAAAGCGATGCTGAGCAAGCTCGAGCGCAGCGAGGCCAGTCCCACCGCCGCGCTGCTCGGCCGCATCAGCGGCGCGCTCGGCATGACGCTGAGCACGCTGCTGGCCGCCGACGACGTGCCGCGCTCGCGCCTGGTCCGCCGCGCCGAGCAGCCGCTCTGGCGCGACCCGGCCACCGGCTACCGGCGACGCCAGGTGACGCCGCTGTCGGACCTGCCGGTGCAATTGATCGAGGTGGAGTTTCCGCCCGGGGCCGAGGTGGCGTACCCGGCGGCGGCGTTCGCCTTCATCCGCCAGGCGATCTGGGTCATGTCGGGCACGCTAGAGTTCGCGGAGGGTGATCACCTGCACCGCCTGCGCGCGGGCGATTGCCTCGAGCTCGGAGCGCCGGCCGACTGCGTGTTCGCCAACCGCGCGCGTGCGGCGTGCCGCTATCTGGTGGCGGTGGTCAAGCGCTAGCCGTCGCACCGCTGCGCGAGGCGCCTGGTCCTGGCGCGCAACCGCGGCTGGCCAACGGGCCGGCACTGCCGCGCTCGCAGCGTGTAGCGCCGCCAGACGGGCGAGGTGCAAGACGTCCAGCCCGTCGTCATAATGCGCCGCAATGCGAGGTACGCTGTCCTCGCAGATCACACGATTACAAGACGCGAGGAGACACCATGCTTGCCAGAATCACCCTGGCAGCCAGTGCGTTGGCGCTGGCAGCCTGCCAATCGATGACCACCAAGCCCGCGCCCGCGGCGCCGGCTCCGACACAGGCTGCCGCCCCGGCAGCGGCGCCGCCGGCGTGGCAGCAGGGCCGCACCGCCGAGCAGGCCAGCTCCACGCTGGCGCCGGTGCCCGGCCGCATGACCGCCACCGCGGCAGCCGACATCCCGATCGCCAACCTCAAGCTCCCGCCGGGCTTCAAGGCCGAGATCTGGGCCACCGGGCTGGTCGGCGGGCGCTCGATGGTGCGCGGCGACTCGGGCAAGATCTACATGGGCACGCGCGCGATCGGGCGCGTCTACGAGATCACCGACAACGGCAGCACGCGCTCGTCCCGCGTGGTGGTCGACAAGCTGACGCAACCCGCCGGCGTGGCGCTGCGCAACGGCTCGCTGTACGTGATCGCGATCGACAAGGTGCTGCGCTTCGACGGCATCGAATCGAACCCCGGCGCGCAGCCGGTCGACATGACGGCGGCGTTCAAGCTGCCGCCTGAGCAGCACCACAACTGGAAGTACATCGCGTTCGGGCCCGACGGCAAGCTGTACGTGCCGTTCGGTGCGCCGTGCAACATCTGCGAGCCGCCGCCGGAGTACGCACAGCTGCGCCGCTACAACGCTGACGGTTCGGGCATGGAGGTGATCGCGCGCGGCATCCGCAACACGCAGGGCTTCGCATGGCATCCGGTGACCGGTGACCTGTGGTTCACCGACCACGGTCGCGACTGGATGGGCGACGACACGCCCGAGGACGAGCTGAACCGCATGCCGCGCGCCGGCCTCAACTTCGGCTTCCCGTACTGCCATGCCGCCGCCGTGGCCGACAAGGACATCAAGAAAGCCAACCCGTGCGACGGCGTGACACTGCCGGTGCAGACGATGGGCCCGCACGCCGCGGTGATGGGGCTGCACTTCTACACCGGCAACATGTTCCCGGCCGAATACAAGAACACGATGTTCATCGCGCGCAAGGGCTCGTGGAACCGCACCAAGAAGTTCGGCTACGACGTCGTCACCGTGCGCACCGATGGCGACGGCAAGAGCACCGGCATCACGCCGTTCATGACCGGCTTCATGAACTCCGAAACCCAAGCCTTCAGCGGCAGGCCTGCCTACTTCCTGCAGCTGCCCGACGGCTCGCTGTTGATCTCCGACGAGCAGCTGGGCGCGATCTACCGCATCAGCTACTCGCGGTGAACGACGCGCTGCTGCGCAGGGCGCGCGGCGCGGCGGCTGCCGCGCTGCTGCCGCTCGCCGGCGCGGCGCTCGCGCAACCGAGCGCCGCGCGGCTCGCGGTGTGCGCGGGCTGCCACGGTGCGCGCGGCGTGTCGGCGATCGTCGGTACGCCGTCGCTGGCCGGCCAGCCGAAGCTGTTCATCGAGAACCAGCTGGTGATCATCCGCGAGGGGCTGCGCGAGGTGCCGGTGATGAAACCGTTCGTCGCCGGCATGGCCGACGACGAGATCGGCGCGCTGGCCACTTACTACGCCGCACAGCCACCCAAGGCATTGGCACCCGCGCCGAAGCCCGACAAGGCGCGCGCCGGCGCCGACATCGCGCGCCGCCTCGGCTGCGGCACATGCCACTTGCCCACCTATGCCGGCCAGCAGCAGGTGCCGCGGCTGGCGGGACAGGACGAGGCGTACCTGGTGCACTCGATGAAGCAGTTCCGCGATCAGCCGGGCCCGGGGCGCGACACCATCATGGCCGCCACGCTGCGCGGCCTGAGCGACGGCGACCTCGAGCAGCTCGCGCATCACCTCGCGCACGCGGCGCCTTGACACAGCTTCACGCGCGCTGGAGGGACTGCCTCGGCTCGGTCTTGTCGCGGCCTTGACAGCCGCGGTCGCCGGGCTGCCTACACTGGGTGAGGTCGCACGCCGCGACCCAGCCACCACCGCATGAGCGCCACGCCGCGTGAGCAACGCCTGACCCACGGCCCGGTGCTGCCGGTGCTGGTGACGATGGCGTTGCCCAACATGCTGGCGATGTCGGCCGCGGCTGCGGTGAGCATCGGCGAGACGGCTTACGTCGGTGCGCTCGGCCGCGAGGCGCTGGCCGCGATGGCGGTGGTGTTTCCGTTCGTGATGCTGATGCAGGCGCTGTCGGGCGGCGCGATCGGTGGTGCGATTTCGTCGGCGATCAGCCGCGCGCTCGGCGCCGGCGATGTCGATGGCGCGCATGCGCTCGCCTGGCACGCCGCGCTGGTCTGCGTGGGCGCCGGGCTCGGGTTCGCGCTGCTGTTCCTGCTCGTGGGGCCGCTGCTGTACCGGTTGCTCGGCGCGCACGACGCCGTGCTCGAGCAAGCGATCCGCTACTCGGCGATGCTGTTCGTCGGCGCGCCCGCGATCTGGTTGTGCAACGCGCTGGTGTCGATCGTGCGCGGCAGCGGCGACATGCGCACGCCGTCGCTGGCGATCCTGGCCACCACCGTGCTACAGGTGACGATCGGCGCCACGCTCGGGCTCGGGCTGGGGCCCTTTCCGCGCTGGGGCATGGTCGGCGTCGCGCTCGGCCAGGTGCTGGCCTTTGCGTTCGCGGCCCTCACGCTGACCGCGTATCTGCGCTCGCCGCAACCGCGCGTGCGGCTGCTGTGGCGCGGCATCGCGCTGCGGCGCGCGGTGTTCGCGCCGATCCTGCGCGTCGGCCTGCTGGCCGCGCTGTCGCCGCTGCAGAACATCCTGACGATCCTGGTCATCACCGGCCTCATCTCGCGGCTCGGTGTCGACGCGCTGGCCGGCTACGGCATCGGCGCGCGGCTGGAGTTCCTGCTGATTCCGATCGCCTTCGGCGTCGGCGTGGCCACGGTGCCGATGGTCGGCATGGCGATCGGCGGCGGCGATGTCGCGCGTGCGCGCCGCGTCGCGTGGACCGGCAGCGTGCTCGCCGCCGCGCTGGTCGGCGCGATCGGCGCGGTGGTCAGCGTGTGGCCGGCGCTGTGGCCGTCGATGTTCACCAGCGAGCCCGGCGTGATGGGCTACGCGCAGCTGTTCATGCGCTTCGCCGGTCCCGGCTTTGCGTTCTACGGCCTGGCGCTGGCGCTGTACTTCGCGTCGCAGGGCGCCGGCCGCGTCCTCGGCGTAGTGCTCGGTGCCACGGTGCGCCTGGGCGTGATCGTGCTCGGCGGCTGGTGGCTCACCGCGGCGCAGGCGCCCGCGTGGAGCTACTTCGCGCTGGTGTCGGCGGCGATGGTTGCCTACGGCGTGTTCAACGCCGCCGCCGTGTGGTCGAGTCGCTGGGAGCGGTCGAGCGCGCTGCCGGCGGCACCGCAACTGAAGACCTCGTGAGGCGCCTCATCGCAACATGAAGACCAGTCACCCAACGCCCGAACCTTGGTATCTGCCGGTCGCCGACGAGGTCGCCGTGTTCGAGGCGGCATGGCGCGCGCGCCTGCCGGTGCTGCTCGAAGGACCCACCGGCTGCGGCAAGACACGCTTCGTCGAGCACATGGCGTGGCGGCTGTTTCAGCGCGACGGCGGCCACCGGACCGAAAACCCGCTCGTCACGGTGGCGTGCCACGAAGACCTCACCGCCACCGACCTCGTGGGCCGCTATCTGCTGATCGACGACCAGACGGTGTGGAGCGACGGGCCGTTGACCCGCGCCGTGCGCCACGGCGCGATCTGCTACCTCGACGAGGTGGTCGAGGCGCGCAAGGACACGACGGTGGTGATCCACTCACTGACCGACCACCGCCGCGTGCTGCCGATCGAGAAGACCGGCGAGCAACTGATCGCCCACGCGAACTTTCTGCTCGTCATCTCGTACAACCCCGGCTACCAGAGCGTGCTGAAGGACCTGAAGCCGTCGACGCGCCAGCGCTTCGTGACGCTGCCGTTCGGCTACCCGCCGCTGCCCGCCGAGGCCACGGTGATCGCGCACGAAGGCGGCATCGACGACTCGCTCGCCCATCAGCTCGCCCTGTTGGGCAGCAAGGTGCGCGCGCTCGAGGGCCACGGCAGCGCTGGCCAGGTGGGCACGCGATTGCTGGTTTATGCCGCGCAACTGGTGGCACAAGGCATCGCGCCGCGGCGCGCGGTCGAGGCGGCGGTCACCCGCGCGGTCGGCGGCGAGCCCGAGCTGCAGCAGGCCATCGCCGAACTGGCCGACGTGATCCTGCCGTGACGTCCGCTGCGCCCGAGCCGCGCTGCGAGCCGGCGCTGCTCGCCGAGCTCAAACCTGTGCTCGCGCTGTTCGCGCAGGCGCTGGCCGGCCGCGCGGTGGCGCTGCGCGAAGGCACGCACGGCACCGAGGCCGCACCGCCGCCCGCTGCCGCCGCGCAACCGATCGAGCTTGCGCTGCCACGGCAGATCGCGTCGTTCGTGTGCGCGCGCGACAACCGCGCCGCCTATCGCATCGCGGTGATGCGGCAGGTCGTCGCTGCGTCGAGCGATGAAGCGCTGGCCGCAGCATTGATCGCTGCGTCGCGGTGGTGGCGGCGTGCGTTCGACGCGCTCGAAAGGCTGCGCGTCGACGGCGTGATTGAACGCAAGTTTCCCGGTGCGCGGGCCGACCTGGCGCAGCAACGTACGTTGGAACTCTTGCAGCGCCGCGGTGCCGCCGCGCGGCGTTGGCCATCGACGCGCGCGCTCGACCTGCTGTGGCGCCACGCATTGGGCGACGCGGATACGGCTCACGCGGCAGCTGACGTCGGGTCGCAAGCGATGCTGCGCCATGCCGATGCGCTGCGCCGCGTCGAGACCGGCGCGGTCGACAGTGCGCGCGCCGCAACGGCGATCTGCGGCTTGCTCGGTGTGCCGGCGTACTGCAGGCGGCGTCGCAGCGCGCCGCTGCCGGCGATGGACGCGCTCCCCGCCCTGCTCGCCGCGGCGGGATCGAACCCGGCGAACACGCGCTCAGCCGACGGCGCTGGGGAATCCGATGTCGCCGATGCTGCCTTTGCGTCCGCTGAGGCGCGCAGCATCAACGGCGGGGCCTCGCGCCCCGGTGACGCCCCGCAGAGCCCCGCGGTGACGACAGGGGCGGCGCTGCCGGGACCGCGCACAGCGCGTCGGTTGCCACACGAGGGCCAGCGCGGTGCCACGCTCATGGCGACGCTCGCAGGCGACGACGCCGAGTCCGGCACCACCCATCCGATCGATGAGTGGGACTACCGCCAGCAGCGCCTGCTGCCGGCCTGGTGCACGCTGATCGAGCGTCGCCTGCGCGGCAGCGACACCGCATTCATCCACCACGTGCGCCGCCGCCACGCCGCGCTGGCGCGCCGTGTGCATCGCCAGTTCGTGGCGTGGCGCCCGGAGGGCCTGCAGCGCGTGCACGGCGCCAGCGACGGCGACGAGCTCGAGATCGATCGCGTGATCGAGGCGATGGTCGACCTGCGCGCGGGCCTGGTCGACGACCGCGCATGGTACGTGCGGCGCGACCGGGCGCAGCGCGACGTTGCCACCGCGCTGCTGGTCGACACCAGTGCATCGACCGATTTCGTGCTGCCCGACGGCGTGACGGGACCGCCGCGTCCGACACCGTCGGCGCACGCCGACGCGGTATACCTGTACGACCTGGCCGTCAGTGCGCCGCCGTCCGGCGCGCCGAAGCGGCGCGTGATCGACGTCGCCAAGGAGGCGTTGGCGCTGATGTGCGACGCGCTGCATACGCTCGGCGACTGCTTCGCGATCTACACCTTCTCGGGGCATGGGCGCGCGCGGGTCGAGTTTCGCGTCGTCAAGGCGTTCCACGAAGCGGTTTCGCCGCGCACCGCCGCCGCGCTGGCCGCGCTGCGCCCACACGGCGCCACCCGCACCGGTGCGGCGATCCGCCACACGGTCGCGCAGCTGCTGCGCCAGCCGCAGCGGCGACGCACGCTGATCGTGGTGACCGACGGCTATCCCGAAGACGTCGACTACGGCCCGCTGCCGCGCGACCTGCAGTACGGGCTCGAAGACACCGCGCACGCATTGCTCGAGGCGCAGGCTGCGGGCGTGCAGACGTTCTGCCTGTCGATCGACCCCGCGGGCCACGACTATCTGCGACGCATGTGCCCGCCCGAGCGCTACCTGGTGATCGGCGACCTCGTCGCGCTGCCGGCCGAGCTGGCCAAGGTCTACCACGCGATGACGCGGCCGACCACGTAGACGGTGCTCAAGGCGCGGCCACGCGCTGCGCGAAGCGGTCGATCTCCACCAGCACGCGCTCGGTATCGCCGCACCACCAGAAGTGGTCGGCGCCTTCCAGCGGCACGTGCGTGGCGCCGGGGATCGCGCCAGCCAGATAGTGACCCCACTCCGAGCGCACCGCACAGTCATCGCGCCGATGCAGGACCAGCGTCGGCGCGCGCACGTGCGGCAGCAGGTCGCACACGTCGACGTCGCGCAGGCCTTCGAGCGTGGTGCGGATGCTCGAAGGCGACGCCGCGTGGCGCAGCATGCGCGCCCACCACAGCCGCAGCGCGGGATCGTGCTGGCGCGACGATGCGAACGTCGCGAGGTCGGCCGGCCCGCCCCAGGCCGCGAGCAGCCGCTCGACCCACACGTGGTAAGCCTCGCGGCGCAGGGCCCACGGATGCGTCGCCGACCAGGAGCCGCGCGCCATCGCGCCGAACAGCACCAGCGCCGCCACCCGCTCGGGGTGCGTGGCGGCCAGGTGCACCGCGATCGGGCCGCCCTCCGACGAGCCGAACAGCCACGCGCGCCGCACGCCCGCATGGTCGAGGATGGTCAGAACATCTTGTGCCGCCGACTGCGCGTTGGCGTTGCGAAACAGCCGCTCCGACAGCCCGGCGCCGCGGCGGTCGAACACGATGATGCGAAAGCGCCGCGCCAGCACCAGCAGCATGCGGCGGATCTCGGGCTGCTCCCAGCCGATCTCGATGTGAGAGATGAAGCCCGGAATGATCACCAGCGTCGGGCCAGCGTCGCCGACCATCGCGTAGGCGACCGCACCGTCGGCAGTGTCGGCATAACGCACCTGCAGCGCGGACAGCTCCGCCGCTGCTGCGCGTCCCTGCAGCCCCTGGCGCAGCGCCAGATAGGCCCGTTCGGTGGCAACGCCGGGCTTGCTGCCGAACTCGGCGCGCAGCGCATCGGCGCAGCGGGTGAACGCGGCCTCGACGCCGGCCGCATGGCCGAGCGCAGCCTGCAGCTCCATCAGGCGTACGTGTGCCGGCTCGCTGAGCGGGTCGATGCGCAGCCAGCGCTCCGCCGCGTCGATCGCCGCGTCGAGCTGGCCCTCTCGCTGCAGCGCGACGCTGCGCTGTGCGAACCAGCGCGCTAGCAGGCGCTCGAGCTCCTGGCGCTGCTCGCGCAGCCAGGCATCGAAGGTGTCGGATCCGAACTCCAGGCCATGCAGCAAGGGCGCGGACGCAGCATCCATGCAGCGCTGCACGGTGTCGGCGCTGTCCGCGCCCTCGCCGACCAGCGCCGCCCGCGCGACGCGCACGAGCTCGCGCACATCGACTCGCACTGCGGTGCCGCGCAGCGACAACGCGTCGCCTGCGACCTCGAACAGCGCGCCACCGAATGAGGCTTCGAGCGTGTAGATCAGGCGCCGCAACCGCGTGCGTCCGGTGGCGTCGCCGGCGTCGGGCCACAGCAGGTTGACCAGTTGCGCGCGCGGCACCGCAGCGGGCGACAGCGCGAGCACGGCCAGCAGCGCAGCGCCGCGCTTGAGCGCCAACGGGGTGTCGCAGCCATCGCGGTCGAACCGCGGCAGGCCCATCAATTTCAACTGAAACACGGATGCGTCGTTCCCGCGCCGGGACTCGTTTGTAGCAGCTGGCTGAGGCACACCGGGGACGCGTGAGGGACGCGCGGTGCATACGCTGAAGCCGCCCAATCGAACAACTCGCCATGCCATGACCACACTTCACCTGCGCGCGGCCACCGCCAGCGTCGTGTCCGCCCAAGCTCCCGCGCTGCTGTGCCTACCCGCGATGGGCGTGCCGGCGCGCTACTACCAACCGTTGGCGCGGGCGCTGGCCCGCGCGACCGGCGGCCCGGCCTATGTGGCCGAGCTGCGCGGCCAGGGCGACAGCACCGAACGCGCCGAGCGCGGTGCCGACTTCGGCTATCGCGAGATCGTCGAAGACGACCTGCCGCGCTGGCTCGACCAGCTGTCACAGCACCATCCGCATCGACGCATCGTGCTCGCCGGGCACAGCCTCGGCGGCCAGCTCGCCGTGCTGGCCTGCGCGACGCTGGCCGAGCGCCTGAGCGCACTCGTGCTGATGGCCGCCGGCACCGCGCACCACCGCGCGTGGCCGTCGGCAAACCGGCTGCGCGCGCGTCTGACCGTCGGTGCGATCAGTGCCGCCGCGCGCCTGCTGCCGTGGTATCCGGGGCGTCGCCTCGGGTTCGGCGGCAATCAGCCGAAGCGCCTGATGCGCGACTGGAGCTTCAACGCCCACAGCGGCCGCTACCGCCTCGAAGGCAGCC
>DASTZF010000391.1:0-4379 GCA_035764445.1 Burkholderiaceae bacterium | reverse complement strand
CCAGCGCGCGTTGCACGTGGGTGAGCACGCCATCGTGCGAGAAACGGTCCCGCATGTGCTCCGCCGCGCGGGCGTGGTACTCGGCGGCGCTGAGCGCGTCGCCTGCCTCTTCGTAGTGCGCGGCGGTGATGCCCAGAAAGTCGTTCGCACGCGAACCGGCAAGCTCTGAGAACCAGCGTGCCACCTTGCCATGCAGTTCGCGTCGCACTCGCTTCAGCACAGTGCCATAGGTCACCTGGTGAAGGATGTGATGCCGGAATGCGTACTCGCGCAGGCCGTCGAGCGACCCGGCATGCGGCAAGGCGAGGTCACGCCGCTCCAGCATGGGCAGCAGGGTTCGCGCACGCGTGTCGAGGGCCACCAGCGGCTGATCCCAGAAGATGTGGCCGATGACGCTGGCCTCCTGCAGCACTTGCTTCTCCGGTGGTGGAAGACCATCCAGTCGCGCCTGCAACACACCGGTCAAGGTCGAAGGAACATGCGTCGCGCGCAGCCGATCGGGGTGCAGGCTCCAGGACTCCAATCCGGTTTGGATCGCACCCTGATCGACCAACATCATGATCAGCTCTTCGATGTAGAACGGGTTGCCTTCGGCGCGATCGACGATCAGCTCACTCACCGCACTCGGGATGGCAGGCAGCTTCTTCAGGAGTTCGACGGTCAGCAGGCGACTCTGGTGTTGGTCGAGCGGGTGCAAATCGATGCGGCGGCTGCGCATCGGATTGCCCGGCCAGCCGGCTCTTCGCTCGTAGAGAGCCGGCCGTGCGAGCGCAAGGATCAACAGCGGCACGTCTGCGTTCGTCTGCGCGAGGGAGCTCAGGAAGTCGAGCGTCGGATCATCGGCCCAGTGCAAGTCTTCAAGTTGCAGCACGATCGGCTTGCCGTCCTGTGCACCGAGCCGGCGAAACATCTGAGCCGCCGCGTGCAAAGCGCGGTTGCGGATCTGCTGCGGGTCGTGTCGGATGCCGCTGATGTGGCGACTGGTGGTGAGGTCCAGGCCAATCAAATGGCCGAGCACGTGAGCATGTCCTTCGGCCAGGTCTTCGCCATCGTCCGAAGCGAACAACGGGACGATGCCCTGCTCGATCTTCTGCCGGGCGGACTCCAACGTATCGTCGTCGGCAATTTGCAGCCTCCGGGCAAGGACGTCGCGCAACAGCCCATACGACTGGGTTTCAGTTTGAGGGCTGGCGCGGCCCTGGAGCAAATGGAACTGGCCGGACCGCGGCACAGCCCACCGGCTGAACTCATGAAGCAGCCGGCTCTTGCCGATGCCCGCTTCGGCAACGACGATGACGGCGCTGGGTTGGCGCTCGACGAACGCGCGCTCGAAGCTCTCGCGCAGAACCGCCAGTTCCGCGTCGCGCCCGATCATGCGGGTCTCCACGCCTTCGATCCCGCGCGCCTTGACCTGGAGCCGGCTTGGCATGGCTCGCATCACCAGATAGGTGCTGAAGGGTTGATCGAGGCCCTTCAACTCAATGGCCGGCTGCACCTCGACTTGGAACATCCCGCGCACATGGCGGTAGGTGTCTTGACTGATGCGCAGAGTGCCTGGTGGCGCCGACTGTTCCATCCGCGCAGCGATGCTGACGGCGATACCCCGAATGCTCGCCTCGGCGTCAACGCCGCCGCCCAGCAACACGTCGCCCGTGTGGAGGCCGACGCGGATGTTGAAGCCCTCGTGACCGTGCTGACGCCTGATCAACTCACCCTGGCGCGCCCCCTCCTGCAGCAATGCGAGGCCAGCGTGCACGGCGCGCTCGGGGTCGTCTTCACGTGCGGCGTCGGCACCAAACACGGCCAGCACGCTGTCGCCTGCGTACTGCAGCACCTTGCCGTGATGGGACTCCACGATGGCGGTGTAGCTCGCCAGTGCGCCATCCATGACGGCTTGGATCTCCTCCGGATCCAGCTGCCGGCTGAGTGTGGTGGAGCCCACCACATCGAGGAAGAGGATCGTCACCTGGCGCAGGGCCTGGGCAAGTTCGCCGGGCGCCATGGTGGCCGCGATCAGCTTCGAGCGCAGCCCAGCAATGGCGGCGTCAACGACCGCATTGCCGAGCAACGCGCGTTGTGCTTCGAGCGCGGCGATTCCCGCGCGCACCTGCTCTTGTTGCGTGGGATTGCTCATCGCGCACACCCGCGCGCCTGAGCCACCGCGCGCGAATGGCTCGACGGTAGATGCTGGCTAACATCGACGTCGCAGGCCCGCTTGCGCGAACGAGCAATCCCCCTCATGCCCCCTCCCACCCGGCGGCTGCGCCGCGGACAAGTTCTGGCGACGCAAAGATATCAGGATTGCCGCAGTGCGCACGGCAGGCGCAAGGCCATTTATCGCCCGTCGTCTCCGAATGCCGGGATTGAAGTGCTCGAAGCGGCTGGACCGCTCGGCGTGCGATCAACGAACGATCTTGTCGACGCCGTTGGCGCGGTCGAGCCCCTTGGCTTGGTCGAACCCCTTCACGCCACGAAAGATCGCGCCACTGAGCTCGGCCTCGGTGAAGTCGGCGCCCGTGATGTCTGCACCCGTGAGATCGGCTCCATCGAGCTTGACGCGGAAGAAATTGACGCCGCGCAGATTGCTGCCACTGAGGTTGCAATAGGCCATCAACGAACGGTTGAAGTCGGCGTTCGTCAGGATGGCGCCCGCCAGGTTGGCACTCGACAGGTCGGTGCGCATCTGCCCCATCCCCTGGTTCTTGATGTTGACACCGACCATGGCCTGGCTGAGGTCGGCCCCGGAGAGGTCGGCGCCAGGAAGATCCGCGATCATCTTGACGCCCTTCATGTTGGCGCCCTTGAAGACCGGCATCTTCTTGACCTCGCCACCGAGGATCACCACCGAGAGCAGGCTCGCGCCGGACAGGTTCGCGCCCGTGAAGTCCGTGCCCATCAACCACGCCCCATTTAGGTTGGCGCGCTCCAACGTCGCTTCACGAAATCGGACTGCACCAGCTTGCTGCCGAAGAAACTCACGCCGCGCAGATTGGCCTTGCGAAAATCGAGCCTGCTGAGATCGAGGTCGGAGAGATCCTTGCCGCTGAAGTCGGCCGGCCTCGACGGTGCCGCGCTGCTCAGCATCGAGCGCACCTGATCCAGCGAGAGATCGGCCGCCGTCGCATTCAAACAGGCGACTGCGCACAGCAGCGCCCACCCGATCGTGATCGTCGCGGTCCTGGCGTTCATGGGAGTGGATCACCGCGTGGTAATGCGTGGCCCTGCGCTAGGCGCGCCGCGGCATTGTGTTGAGCCTGCGGGCGCCTCAATTCGCCGCGATACCGGCTTCCTTGCCCGCCTTGCGCCAGACGTCCAGTTGCTCCTTCAGCATGGCCGCCAGGTCTTCCGGTGTGGACGACTGCGGCTCGAAGGCCAGCTTTTCCAGTTGGCCCTTCACGTCGGGCTGGGCCAAGGCGCGCGCGAGTTCGCGCGCCAACTGATCGACCACGGGCTTGGGCATGCCTTTTGGCCCGAACACGCCGGCCCACGGCGTGATCGGCGCGGGATCGGCGCCTGCTTCCACCAGAGTCGGCACGTCGGGCAGCACAGGGCTGCGGCTTGGCAGCAGCGTTGCCAACGCGCGCAGCTTGCCCTCTTTCACGTGCGGCAGCAGCGTGCCGGTGGCGACGGCCACCTGCACGCGGCCGGCGAGAAGATCCACTGTCATCGGCGCGTCGCCCTTGTAGGGCACGTGAACCATGTCCACCTTGGCTGCCTGCGCGAGCTTCGCCGTCGCGATGATCGCTGTGCTGTTGCCCGAGCCGTAACTCATCTTCCCGGGGTTGGCCCGCGCATGGTCGAACAATTGCGAGAGCGTGCGCGCCGGCACTGCATCGTTGACGAAGACGAAGAAGCCGAAGGTACCCACCTTGCCGATGGGCGTGAAGTCCGCCACCGGGTCGTAGGTGATGGCCTTGTGCATCACCGGCGCGGCGTTGAACGCTGTGTTGGTCGCGAAGAGCAGCGTATAGCCGTCGGCGGGCGACTTGGCCACGGCATCGCCGGCGATCATGCCGTCGGCACCCGCCTTGTTCTCCACCACGATCGGCTGCCCGAGAGACTGGCTCATGGCCTGCCCGACGGCGCGCGCGATGGCGTCTGCCGATCCGCCCGGCGGAAAGGGCACTACCAGGCGGAGCGGCTTGGTGGGGTACTGTGCGAGGGCGCCGGAGGCGGCCAAGAGCAGGGCAGCGAGAGACGCTCGCAAGGCTCGCCGTGTGAGGGACTGCAAGGCAGATGCCATCATGAGTCTCCCGGCCTCGGCAGGCCGCCGAGCCAAAAGACAGTAGTCATTCCCACACGCCTCGGAAAGAGCGGAATCCCGGCACTGCATCCGCAGCACCACATGCTCCGAGATCTAGCCACGCCGTATCTCGGCC
>DASTZF010000390.1:0-5506 GCA_035764445.1 Burkholderiaceae bacterium | reverse complement strand
GCAAAGCTGATCTCCTGCGGGTCGCAGCCCGCGTCGAGCGCCACCAGCAACTCGGCGCCCGACGCGACGTCGAGCCCGTCGACCCGGCCGACCATGAACCCCACCAGCGCCGGCATCGGGTTCGCCTTGATCGCATAGTGCAAGCGCACCTGCGGCGGCAGCAGCGCGCGCAGTTCGTCGACCCGCGCGCGCAGCAACGTGCGGTCGTAGGCATAGAACGGCGTGCGCCCGACGCGAGCAGCCAGCGTCGACAGCGGCACACCCGCGACCGTCAGTTCGTGCCCGACGATCGGGAAGCGGGCAGCGGCGGGATGACGCGGGCCGCTCATGTTTCGATCGTCGTAGCAGCCGCCTGGCGCCATGCATCACCGATCGACTTGCGATCGATCTTGCCGTTGGCGTTGCGCGACAACGAACCGGCCCGCAGCTCGATGCGCCAAGGGACCATGTAGGCCGGCATGCGCTCCTTGCACATCGCGTCGAGGCGTGACAGGTCCAACGCGGCGCCGTCGCGCGCGGTGACCACCGCGACCACGGCCTCGCCCCATGTGGCATGGGGAACACCGAAAGCCACGCATTCGCCAACCAACTGGGTCGCGTACAGCACCTCCTCGACCTCGTTGGGGCTGATGCGGTAGCCCGACGACTTGATCATCTCGTCGCGGCGGCCAATGAAGTACAAGAATCCCTCGTCGTCCTTGCGCACGGTGTCACCCGAGAAGACCGCGATCTCGGGCAACACCAGTCCACCCTCTCTGCCCGGCAATGGCTTGAAGCGCTCGGCGGTCTTCGCCGGATCGTTCCAGTAGCCCTGAGCCACGAGCGCACCGCGCTGCACCAGCTCGCCAGGCTCTCCGGGGGCGCACGGCGTTCCGTCCGGCCGCAGCACGAGGATCTCCGAGTTGGGGATCGCACGCCCTATCGAATCGGGGCGCCGGTCGACCTCTTCGGGTGGCAGGTACGTCGCGCGAAAGGCCTCGGTCAGGCCGTACATCAAGTACGGCTTGGCGGCCGGCAGCAGCGCGCGCAGGCTTCTGAGCGTCTGCAGCGGCATGCGGCCACCGGTGTTGGCGAAGTAGCGCAGATGGTCGGCCGCGCCAGCCGGCCATTGCAATTGCGCCAGCTGGATCCACAACGGCGGCACCGCGGTGAGGCCGGTGACGCGATGCGTCGCGCAGGCCTTGGCGACATCGCGCGGCAGCAGGTAGTTCAGCAGCGCGACCGACGCCCCGACGTGGAATGCGGTGGTCAGCTGGCTAAAGCCGGCATCGAACGACAGCGGCAGCGCCGCGAGCAGCACGTCGCCCGAGTGGTTGCCGAGATAGCTGGCCACGCTCTTGGCACCGGCCACCATGTTGCGATGGGACAGCACGACGCCCTTGGGCTTGCCGGTGCTGCCCGAGGTGTACAGGATCGCCGCCATGTCGTTATCGACCACGCGGTGCTGCCGCTGCGACGCGCCTGACAGCACGGTGGACCATGCGTGCACCGCCACGCCGGACAGGCGAGTGACCGGCGCTGGCTCGTCGACGACGATCACGTGCGCCAGCGCGTCGCAGCTTGCCAGCGCGTCGGACAACATCGTCAGCCGCGCATGGTTGGTGACGAGCACGCGCACGTTACAGTCGCGTAGGATGTGCACCGCCTGATCGACCTTCAGCAACGGGTTCAGCGGCACGAACACCGCGCCGTGCGCGGGCGCCCCGAACGATGCGATCACCGTCTCGAAGCGCTTGTCGAGAAAGATTGCAACCCGCTCGCCCCGGCCCACGTTCAGCGCCGACAGCGCGCCGGCGAAACCATCGATCGCGCTGCGCAGCTGTGCATAGGTCATGCTGCGCGCACCGTCGTGCAGCGCCGGCGCATCGGGCGAGCGCGCGGCCGACAACAGCGGGAGTTCGTGGAGCAGTGTGGCGTCTGAGGTCATGACGTTGAGGGCCATCGCGCGTCGCCGTGGGGCAGCACGTCATTCTGGCAGCGCCAAGCCCGTGCAAGGCACCACGTCGCACTCGCATGCTAGGGGACGCGGTCGCGTTTGCGCAGTCCCGAGACGCGGGGGCCCCATGTCGCATCGGTGTGACGGCGCAGACAATCACGAACAGATGAGCGCAACCGAACTGGCGATCACTCGTTTGAGTGGGAGCGACCTCGCGACTGGCGGGGACATCCTGCGGCCCCCGGGCACATCCGGCAGCGCAGCCGTTCAGGTGTGGGTGCTCGACGACGAATGGCTCGGGCTGGCCGAACGGATGTTCGCCACCACGCTGTCGATCGAGGAGCAACGCCGTGGTGCCGCGTTCGCGCGGCGCAACGATGAATTGCGCTTCCGAGCCCGGCGCGGGCTGTTGCGTCATCTGTTGTCACGCTACCTGGACTGCGAGGCGCGGGATATCCACGTCCTCGTAGACGCGCATGGCAAACCCGCGTTGTCGTCGTCTGCAGGGCCATTGCTGCCGTTCAACGTGGCGCAGACCGATGGTGCGACAGTGCTGGCATTTGCGGGCGCAGCTGTCGGCGTCGACGTGCAATGCCGCAGGCCGGAATTGAACTTCGACGACATCGCCGCCGAGGTCTTCTCGACCGGCGAGCGTACGCGACTGCAATCGGCCGCGCCGCAAGACCGTGCTCGCTGCTTCTTCGACACCTGGGCGCGCAAGGAAGCCCTGCTGAAGGCGCTCGGGATCGGTCTACTGACCGACGCCAAGCAGTACACGACCCAAGCATCCGAAACCGTACCGCGCTGGCGTGCCTGGCGCGGTGACAGCGAACTGCGCAGTTGGACGCTGCTTGACCTCCCGCTCGACAACGCACTGCACGCCGCCGTCGCGGTGCAGCCGCGTGCCGCCTAGGGCAACTGCCCCGCGAGCACCTGCACGTCGGTGGCCGCGTCGAGCGGGCTCGCGTCGCCGTGGGACAGCGTCGACAGCCACTCGACGATCGCACCCTGCATCGATGCGCGCTGGGGCCGTTCAGAGCAGGTGTGATCGGCGTCGGGCAGGTCGCGCCGCTGCAGCCGCGAGCGCTCCATCGCGCCAGCCCACGCAGGCTCGGAACGCACGTAGTCGAGAAACTCCTTGGCCGTGTAGTCGCGGCCGCTGATCATCAGCAGCATCTGCCCGGGGTAAGCGTGCCACGCGGCGGCCATGCGGTCTTGAAACGACAGCTGGCTGCTTGGCGCCGCCGACGATGAACGGGCCAGACGGAGGTTGCTCATGAGATCGCGCAGCGCGGCCAATGCGATCTTGCCGCTGGCGAGCTTGCGCCAGAACTCGAGCTGCAGCACGCGCCGCGCGTAGTAGTGCTTGACGTGCGTGCGCGCCAGGCTGATCTCGGTGCGGACCCACGGGTTCATCAGGCACAGGCCGACGACCCGCGCATCGTGCCGTTCGTGGCAATAGATCAGCGCCGCCGATGCGCCGCCGCACAGCCCCCAGAGGGCGATCTGGCGCAGGCCGGGCACCCGGCGCTGCAGCTCGCCCACCGCGGCACCGATGTCGTCGCTGACGTTCTCGTAGGTTCGGCGCTCGCCGCCGCTGTCGCCGTTGCCGCGATAGTCGAAGCGCAGCACCGGGTAGCCCGCTGCGGCCAGCGCGCGCGCGAGCAGCACGTATTGCCGGTGGCCACCGATGCGGTATTGCGGGCCGCCGATCAGGATGATCACACCAGTGTCGCGCGCGCGAGTCGGGCGCGACAGGATGCCGACCAGCGTGTCGCCACTGCAGTCGAAGCGCAGGGCCTCGTCGTGGTGGTTCATTGCGCCACTGCCTCGCGCGCTGCCATCGCGGCGAGGGTCGTGTCGAGCAGCGCCGGCGCATCCTCGATGTCGATCGTTTGCCAGAAAGGCGGTGCGTTGACGACATGGCCACGCACAGAACAGCCCGCGTGACGCCATGCGTCGATCGACTTCACGGCCGCCGGCGTGAGCTGGCCGTCGCTGCGTGCCGACACCTCGATCCACTCCACCTGGCGCGCGCGCGGCGGCGGTGTCAGCTGAGCCCGCTCGAGGCCCTGCGCCAACTGTGGAGACAGCGTGTACCCGGCGATGTCGACCGCCTCACCAGCGTCGAGCCGCTGGCGCAGGTCGGCCATCACCGCGGCGGCCCTGCCCTCGGCCATGTCGCCGGCGGCCTTGAAGCGCAGGAACTGTTGCAGCAACACGCGGCCCGATACTGCGGGCTGCCAGAACAGGAAGCGGCAATCCTCGTCGAGCTGCGATGCCGCGTCGACCGCCAGCAAGGCGCCGGCACGCATTCCCCATAGCCACAGCGGCGCGTCCGCCGCGCGGCGTAACCAACCACAGGCGAGCGTGACATCGTCGATCCAAGCGGACCACGTGGCATCTCCGAAGTCGCCGCTGCTGTCGCCGCAGCCGAGCAGATCGATCGAGAGCACCGCGTAGCCGGCTTCCGACAGCGAACGTGCCTGCAGCGACACCATGCGGCGCGACTTGTTCATCTCCTCGCCCAACGCGTGCACGAAGACGATACGGCCGCGCAGCGGGCCGCGGGCCGGGAAATGCACGCACAGCCGCTGTCCGGTCGCGGCGGGCAGAAAGAACACTTCGGGCATCACGGTCGCCATCGCGACGACTCGACCGGGGCTCAGCTGCCGACCTTGCCCTTGACGAATTCGACCAGCGAACCGACGGTGGCAAACGTATCGCCGTCGATGTCGTCGTCGTCGATCACGATGCCGAAGCGGTCCTCGAGGCCGGTGATCACGGAAACCACCGCCATCGAGTCGAGCTCTGGCACGGAACCCAGCAGGGCGGTGTCGGCCTTGAACGAGGCCGACCGCCCGCTCAGGCTGAGCGTTTCGTCGAGAAGCCGCAGCACCTCTTGCATCAGATCCAATCTCAAGTCCTCCGTGCGCATGTTCTCGGCATCGGCCAACGTTGGCGTCGCCCGATCAAGTTCCGCTGAAGAAGCCACTGACCCGCTGACCAATCGACGCCTTGTCGGCCTCGGCCAGGATCAGTGATGCGACGGCCAGGTCGAGCACGCCGAGCCCGAACGGGCTGAAAACTACCGGCCCGGTCGCACTCGCCCGGGCCGGTTGGTCCCCGAGCAGGATCTCGGCCAGCGTCGCGCGCACGAACTTGCGGTGGCCCAGTTTCTGCTCGGCGAGGTGCAGCGAGGTCTGGGCACGCACCGCGTGGTCGACATCGTCGACGATGTTGTCGACGCCGGCGATCGCGTCGGCCACGATGTCGCGCAGCGAGATGTGCAGCACCGTCGCGCCGGGCGGGCAGATCGACAGATCCTCGATCGTCGGCACGACCGCCGTTGTCGCCATCGACAGCACCGCCGCCTTGGCCATCACTTCGTTCACCGACGCGGCGATCGACACCGGCACGCCGGGCAGCGCTGCAGCGACCGCGGGTCGGAACGCCTCGGCACGGCCGGGCTGGACATCGAACAGCACCACACCACCGATCGGGCGACCCAGCGCAGCGATGAAAGTGACGATCTCGCGACTGATGAGCCCGCACCCGACCACGCCGAGG
>DASTZF010000389.1:0-6179 GCA_035764445.1 Burkholderiaceae bacterium | reverse complement strand
CCAGCAGAAAACGACGGCGCAAGCTCGATGGCAGCGCCGATTCCAACAGGACTTTCGAGTGCATGGCCGATCTTGGCGTTGCCGACCTGACGCGGCAATCGGGGCTTGCCGCGGCCTTGCAACCGGGCGTGACGGTGCCGGGGGTGGTGCTGCGGAGGCCCACCTACACTTCGCGTCGTGGACCGCTATCTCAGCATCGAGGCGTTCGTGCGCGTCGCGCAGGCGCAGAGCTTTGCCGAGGCGGCACGCCAGTTGCGGTTGTCGAAGTCCGTGGTCACCGCGCGCGTGCAGCAGCTCGAAGACCTGCTCGGCGGCCCGCTCTTTCATCGCACGACGCGTGCGGTGCGCCTGTCGGAGATGGGGCAGGCTTTCTTCCGCGACTGCACCGAGCTGGTCGCGCGCACCAACGAGATCGTCGACCAGATGCGCGAGGTGCGCGGCTCGCCGGCGGGGCTGCTGCGCGTGCACGCGCTGACCGGCTTCGTGCTCGGCCACATGGCGCACCTGCTGCGCGACTTCCAGGAGCGCTACCCCGAGGTGATGCTCGACCTGTTCGTCAGCGACGCGGTGATCGACCCGGTCAAGGCCGGCTTCGACGTTGCGCTGCAGATCTTTCCGGCCGCCTCCGAAGAGCTTGTGTCGCGCCGGCTGTTCCCGGTGCGGCGCGTGTTCTGCGCGTCGCCCGACTATCTGCGCCGCTATGGCACGCCGCAGCATCCGCGCGACCTGTACGGCCACCGGCTCGGCCTTTACTCGGGCTATCCGACGCGCGACCGCTGGGTCTTCCACCGCCACATCGACGGCCACGACGAGCCGATCACGCTCGACTTCAAGCCCACGTTGATGAGCAACTCGGTGCATCTGCTGCGCGACTACGGTTGCGAGCACGCCGGGCTGGTCTGCCTGCCGACGCTGGTGGCCTCCGACGCGATCGCGCAGGGGCACTTGCGCGTGGTGCTCGGCGAGTACCAGCTGTCGTCGTTCTGGCTGTCGGCGGTCTATCCCCGCACGCAGCGCGGCGCCTTCAAGCCGAAGCTCTTCATCGAGAGCCTGGCGCACGCGTTCGCCGGCGGAGAGCCGCCCTGGGACCGCGAGCTGATCGCGCGCGGGCTGATCCCGGATCGGCTGATCGAAGCCTGAGTCGGACGCAGCACGGCACCCTGCCGCGGGCTGTGCCCACGAAGGGCCGGTGCATGCAGGCGCCGGCGCGAGCTGCAAGAAGCCCGAGTCACCGAGCGGGAGACCTGTCGACAAGTCTTGCCTCGCGGATCTGCCCGAGGCATTGTTCGGCTACGGCGAACAATCCGGTCGCCAAACGCCCTCTACAGCTCGGACTGGCCGCTTTCTACAGTGAGCGCCCGGGCCGCACCACGACAGGAGACATTCACGATGAGCGTCACCTACAAGACCCAGTTCGGGTCGCTCGACCGCTTCGACAAGGGCGGCGTGCAGGCGATCGACGACAACGTCAAGAACTACGCCTTCTCCAACTGCTTCGAGATCGCGAGCAAGAGCAAGCCGTACGAGAAGGTGGTGTTCGGCCAGAACCAGATCTACGTTCTCGAGTGCCTGCGAGCCGATGGCACGTCGCCGTGGTACACCTGCGCGCATGACGAGTTCGCACTGGTGATGGACGGCGAGGTCGAGATCCACCTCGTCAAGCTGGGCGGCGAGCAGATCGTGCCCGATACCGAGCACAACGGCGCGGTACTGGTCAAGGGCGAGCCCAAGGGTCAGAAGATGGGCTGGATGAAATTGAAGCGCGGCCACCAGGGCCTGCTGCCGAAGAACACCGCCTATCAATTCAAGAGCGCCAAACCGGGCGTCGTGATCCTGCAGACCTGCAAGGGCGATCTCAGCATCGAGCGCTGGGCGCAGATCTGCCAGGCGGCCTGAAGGAGACGCAGATGGCAACCAATCAATTCGGCTACCAGGACTTCGGGCTCGGCGGCTTCAAGTTCCGCCGCGACGAGTACTTCGCGCACATCACATGGCAGACGTCCGACGGCCGGCCGCTGTCGCACACGATGGACGTCACCAACTTCCTGCGTGCGCTGATGCGCGACGTGGCGTGGGGCTTCTTCTACGGCGGCGTCAACTTCGACCACGTGATCGGCACCACCAACCACTACAAGACGGTGGACCTCTACGCCGGCCGCTACAACGCGACGATGAAGGCCGCCGGCGTCGACCGGCTGGAGAACTTTCCCACCGAGCAGATCGGCAAGGTGTTCGCCGACATGCTCGACGACTGGACCAACGAAGGCTTCGACCCCTTCGCCGCGCCGCAGGAAACCGGCACCGCCTACGGCCGCAAGCACGGCAACAGCCGCGCGCAGATCACGCGCGCACGCGAGCTCGCCAAGCGCTGCGTCGGCTTGAAGGACGATCTCGCCCTGCGCACCGATGCGCGCGGCGCGCCGGTCAACCGCGCGTTCGCCGACGTGCCGCAGGAGCAGCCCGAGCTGCACCCTGAACCCGGCTTCGAGAACGAGGTGCATGCGTTCAACCTGTTCGGCTTCCTGTCGCGCTCGCAGGTGACGTGGAACCCGAGCTTCACGTCGGTGGTGAAGTACAGCTACATGTGCCCGACCACCGAGGAGCACATCCTGCCGATCATCCACGCCAACGATCGCGTCGAGTGGTTCTTCCAGATGTGCGACGAGATCCACTGGGACTGCGCCGACAAGACCAGCGGCAAGCCGCTGGCGCGCGTGATCATGAAGGCCGGCGACATGGCCGCGATGCCGGCGTACTGCCGCCACCAGGGCTACAGCCCGAAGCGCTCGATGCTGCTGGTGTGGGAGAACGGCTCGCCGAATCTCGTCTACGAGATCCAGAAGGGCGAGGCGCCGGAAGTGCCGGTGAAGTTCTGATTTGCCGCGGCGCTTGCCGTATGGCGGGCGCCGCCTGCAGCGCGGTGTGGGTCGGGCCGACGCACCGGCGCCCGCGGATTCGGCTCGACTGAAGGAGGCGATATGGCACTGGCCAAGCAAGCCATGACCGACGAGCAGCGCAAGTCGGTCGCGCTCGAATACCTGAAGGCGTTCGACAAAGGGGGCGTCACGTCCAGCGGCGGCTCGATCCTCGACTTGTTCGCCGACGATGCGCAGGTCTACTTTCCGAAATGGGGCTTGGCCAACGGCAAGGCCGAGATCGGCAAGTTGTTCGGCGACGTCGGCGGCACGCTGAAGTCGATCGTCCACCACTATTCGCACTTCAACTGGATCTTCTCCGGCAGCGACACGATCGTCTGCGAAGGCACCAGCCACGGCGAGCACAAGGATGGCGCATGGCGCGCCGGCGTGCCCGAGTGGGGAGCGGGCCGCTGGTGCGACGTGTTCGAGATCCGCGACTGGCAGATCCACCGTTGCTTCATCTACCTCGACCCGGACTACGCGGGGAAAGACAGCAAGCGGTACCCGTGGCTCAACACGGCCTGATCGCATTGCAAGGGTCACAGGAGTTCGCATGAGCCTCGCAGAGATCGCGCAAGCGGCCGGCCTGCGCACGCCGATCCGCCACCAGCTGTTCATCGGTGGTGAGTTCGTCGATGCGCTCGGCGGCGAGACGCAGCCGACGCTGAACCCGCACGACAACTCGACGATCGCCGACGTTGCGATGGCCGGCGTCGCCGACGTCGACCGCGCGGTCGACGCGGCGAGCGCCGCGCTGCCGGCTTGGCGGCGCATGGCCGCCGCCGATCGAGGTCGCGTTCTGCTCAAGCTGGCCGATCTGATCGAGGCCAACGCGGAGGAGCTCGCACGCCTGGAGTCGCTCGATACCGGACACCCTTTGCGCGACTCGCGCACGCTCGACGTGCCGCGCACGGCGGGGTGCTACCGCTACTTTGGCGGCATGGCCGACAAGTTCCAGGGCGAGACGATCCCGGTCGAAGCGGGTTTCCTGAACTACACGCTGCGCGAGCCGGTGGGCGTGGTGGGGCAGGTGGTGCCGTGGAACTTTCCGCTGATGTTCACCAGCTGGAAGATGGCGCCGGCGCTCGCTGCCGGCAACACGATCGTGATGAAGCCGGCCGAGGTGACGCCGCTCACCTCGTTGAAGATCGCCGAGCTGATGCGCGAGGCGGGCCTGCCCGATGGCGTGGTCAACATGGTGCCGGGTTTGGGGCAAGTCGCCGGCCAGGCGATCGCCGAGCACCCGGGCATCCACAAGATCGCGTTCACCGGCAGCACGGCCACCGGTCGCAAGGTGGTGCAAGCGAGCGCCGGCAACCTGAAGAAGGTGCAGCTCGAGCTCGGCGGCAAGGGCGCGAACATCGTGTTCGACGATGCCAACCTGGTCGCCGCGGTCAACGGCAGCGCATGGGCGATCTTCCACAACCAAGGGCAGGCGTGCATCGCGGGGTCGCGCCTGATCCTGCACGAGAAGATCGCCGACGCGTTTCTCGACAAGTTCGTTCCGCTGGCCCGGTCGATCCGTCTCGGCAACCCGCTCGACGCAACTACCGAGATGGGGCCGCTGACCAGCAAGCTGCATCGCGATCGTGTGCTGCGCTACGTGAGCGTCGCGCGCGAGCAGGGCGGCGAGGTGCTCACCGGCGGCAAGAGCCCCGAAGGGGCCTTGGCTGCCGGCTGCTACGTCGAGCCCACCGTGGTGCGCGCGAAGTCGCCGCAGGACCGCGTCGCCCAGGAGGAAGTATTCGGCCCGTTCGTCACCGTGTTGACGTTCAAGACCGACGATGAGGCGCTGGCGATCGCCAACGGCACCGACTATGGACTCGGCAGCGGCCTGTGGACGATGAACCTGCCGCGTGCGCACCGCTTCGCTCGCGAGATCAACGCCGGCATGGTGTGGGTCAACTCGTACAAGCGAGTCAACCCGGGGTCGCCTTTCGGCGGCACCGGGTTGAGCGGCTACGGCCGGGAGATGGGGTTCGACGCGATGCGCGAGTACACGCAGGTCAAGAGCGTATGGGTGAATGTCGATGCGCAGATTCCGCCGTGGTATCCGCGTTAGTGGGGCCTTACATGAGGGTCTCTTCGTGTGAACCATTGGCGCGGCGCGGCGGGTGGTATCCGCGGCGGGCTCATGATGGGTCGGTCGGCCTCAACGGCCGACTCCGCTGCGATGCTCGCAGCCCGGTCGCGCCGCATAACTCACTTCGCTCGCTGCGCTCGCTTCGTTCGAACAAATGCGGCGAGTCAGATCACGAAGCGCGCGCTGCGCGCGCGCCGACCGTGCCGCTGCGCTTCTCGCCGCCCCATAAATCGCCGGCCTCGGATACCACCCACCGCGCTTTGAGGCTTGTGGTGTTTGTCGAGAACACCCTCGGTGCTGATGGCAAGGCTGTGGGCGGGCAGGCGCTGGCGCGAATGGGTGGCGCCGAGCAGCGCAGCCTGACAAGGGGAATCGCGACGCGCCCAAGCGCGGCGCGACGGCGAGCATGTCGAGGTCCGAGCATAGGCGCGACGCGTGAGCGTCGTGCCGACCATGCGAGGCCGAGGGGCGGAGCCGTCCTTGGCAGGCGAGCAGCGCAGGGGATCGCGGCCCTTGGGCCGCGACGCCGGAGGTTGAGCGCCAGCGCCTGCCCGCCCACAGCCTTGCGCGCTCAGTCTCAGAGGGTTCGTGCAGATGACCACTGACCGCTTCGAACTGCAGCTCGCAATTCCGCGCGTCGTGTTCGGCGCAGGGTCGTTGACGCAACTACCCGCCGAGATCGAACGCCTCGGCGCCAAGCGCGCGCTGGTGCTGTCGACGCCCGAACAGAGTGACAGCGCCGAGAAGGTCGCTGCGATGCTCGGCGCGCGCGCCGCCGGCGTCTTTGCGCAGGCGGTGATGCACGTGCCGATCGAGACCGCACGCGCGGCGCGCGAAGAAGCGCGGCGCCTGAATGCCGACTGTGCGGTCGCCGTCGGCGGCGGCTCGACCACCGGCCTGGGCAAGGCGATCGCGCTCGACTCGGGGCTGCCTGTCCTGGCGATCCCCACGACCTACGCGGGCAGCGAGATGACGCCGATCTACGGCATCACCGAAGGCGGGCTGAAGAAGACCGGCCGCGACGCGAAGGTGCTGCCGCGCACCGTGATCTACGACCCCGAGCTCACGCTCAGCCTGCCGGTGGGCCTGAGCGTCACCAGCGGCCTGAACGCGATCGCGCATGCCGCCGAAGGCCTCTATGCCGTCGACGCCAATCCGGTGATGGACCTGATGGCCGA
>DASTZF010000388.1:0-5158 GCA_035764445.1 Burkholderiaceae bacterium | reverse complement strand
AACACCAGGTCGAATGGCGCCGCTCGCACCTCAAGGTGCTGAAGTCCACCATCGACGGCCACCTGCTGCCCGAATTCGGCGAGCGCCCCGTCGGCACGATCACCAAGGCCGACACCGACGAAGACGACGAGTGCCGCTGGTCCGAGATGCCCAAGACCAAGCCGCCGTACCCGGAGGCGTTCAAGCAGCAGATCGTCGAGCTGGCAATGGCCGGGCGCACGCCGGCCGAGCTGTCGCGTGAGTTCGAGGTCAGTGCCCAGAGCGTCACTGCCTGGGTCGCTCGCGCCGCGGCCGATGCCGGCAAGCCGCAGCGCGGCAACGACGTGCTGACGAGCGCCGAGCGCGACGAGCTGGTGCGATTGCGACGACGCGTGCGGCAGCTCGAGCAGGAGCGCGACATCCTGGCAAAGGCTACGGCCTGGTTCGCAGGCAAGGGCGGCAAGACGTCCAACGGGTCTACGAACTCGTGAATGCGAACCAGGCCGACGCCAACGTCAGAACCATGTGCCGCGTGCTGGGCGTGGCGGCCAGCGGCTACTACGCCTGGCGCGATCGCGCGCCCAGCGCGAGATCTCTGGCCAACGCCGTGCTCGCCGAGCGCATCCGCCAGGTGCATGCCGACTCGCACCACAGCTACGGCATGCCGCGCGTGCGCGCCGAGCTGATCGATCAAGGTGCAATCGTCAGCCACAAGCGCGTGGCGCGGCTGATGCGCCAGCACGGCCTGCGCGGCATCAGCCGGCGGCGCGGCTTTACCGTCACGACGCGGCGCGACAAGGCCCACAGGCCGGCCCCCGACCTCGTGCAACGCCGCTTCGAAGCGCAAGGGCCGAACCAGCTGTGGGTGGCCGACATGACCTACGTGCCCACCTGGGCCGGGTTCATCTACCTGGCGGTTGTGCTCGATGCCTGGAGCCGGCGCCTGGTGGGCTGGGCCATCGGCGAAACGATGACGACCGAACTCGTGCTCGCGGCGCTGAACATGGCGCTGCAGCAGCGCAGGCCCCAGGCCGTGATCCACCACAGCGACCAAGGCAGCCAGTACACCAGCATCGCCTTCGGCGAGCGCTGCAAGAAGATGGGCGTGCGGCCCTCGATGGGCAGCGTGGGCGACGTCTACGACAACGCGATGGCCGAGAGCTTCTTCGCCAGCCTCGAGTGTGAACTGATCGACCGCAAGAGCTGGCAGACCAAGACCGAGGCGCGCCTAGCGCTGTTCACCTGGATCGAGGCTTGGTACAACCCCAGGCGTCCGCACAGCGCGCTGCACTACCTCTCACCCGTGAACTACGAGCGGCGCTACGCCGATGCGAACGACCTGGGCGTCGAACACGAGTTGCCCACCGTCGGCGTCCGCGTGGCATGCGCCACGCCGCCGGTGGACAACTCTGCGACGGCGCTCACCGACAAGGCTGCGGAACTCAGCCCGTAACCGTCCGCGGAACGTAGTCAACTCCACACACCAGGTCCGCGGAGTCTTCGATAGCAGCCGTGACGCCTTGCGGGAAGCCGAACGGATGACCGCAATGCGGCCTAAACCGTGAGCTCACCGCGCGACGACAACTGACAGAAAAACACCGCTTAGTGTGCGCCCCGACGACCGCCGCTGCGAGCGCTATCGCGCGAGCAGCTCCCGCTCCACGTTGGCGAGGCACGTTTGAAAGGGCCGGTTCGCCCCCATCCCCCGGGAGAGCACAAGACTGCGGTCTCAGAGCTCGCGAAGGTGAAGCTCGGTCTCGAGGCGTGCCTCGTCAGAGACGTCGAGAGTCTTCAGCTGCTCGATCAGATGCTGCTTGATCTGCTCGACCGATGAGTGGGCGCGTTCGGCTGCAATGCGCCCCTTCAAATGCCACGACCGCAGGATGGCGATCGACTCGATCAGGGCGCCCTTCACCATCACGGCGCCACTCGCGACATGGGGATACACGACCATCGTGCGAAGGAAGAACTCGGCCGCCAGCGAGTACGGATTGGCAGTGTCCCGCTCCATGTTGTGGCACCTGAAACAGATCTCGCGGAACAAGGTACGCAGCGGTGCGCGGAACTTCGACTCCTGCAGTCCGAGCTCCGCCAGCGCTTCTCGGACGCGAGCCGTGAACCGCGCGGCACGGTGTTGTTGCAGGAACTTGTCGATAGGGCCCACGGCCATGGCGATTCCGGCGGAGATCATGCTGACATCGAGTGGGACTCTTCAAGCCGCTATTGCATGACGGCGACATCCACGACGCTGCTCGCCTGCAGGGGAATTCTGAGCGACGAGGTCAGCGGCCGGCTGTGCCGTCACACCCTCAGGCACGGGATCGCCCCCTTTCATCGGTGTCCGCCAACGCCAACGCAGCGCCGAGCTGCCGGTAGGATTTCCAGCGTAGGACTCGGGTCCGTGAGCGAATGCCCGAGCCACCCTGCATCGCGAGTCGGCGCGTCGTGCGACGCGGTGGAGGAGCAGGTACTGGGCATGGAGGCGAGCAGAGCATGCCGATGAATGACATTCAGCCGGGGTCGAAGGCGCCTTCTGGTGCGGTCTGGCGACTGCGCGAGGGTTCATCGCGCACGACCGATTCCTGGTACCCCGAGAAGACTGCGGAAGGTCAAGCCGAGATCCGGCAACGCCATCACCGGTTGACGCAGCGCCAGCGCACGATGTTGCTGCTGGTCGACGGACGCCGCAGCGCAGCACAGGTCAAGGCACTGGCGTTGCAGGCCGGAGCGACCGAGACCTCGTTCGACGAGTTGCTGGATTTGGGCCTCATCGCCGAGCCGCCACCTGCATCACCGGCTGACGAAGCGACAGGTTCTGCCACGGAGGCAGCCGATGCCGGCGGCGCGGTCACCTCGGGTCCCGAGTCCGACGCCGACGCGTTCGAGCAGTTCGAACTCGACGCTGAGCGACCGCTGGAACAGAGCACACGCACGACGCCGCGGCGCGTCGACTCAATGGTCAGTTCGCTGCTGCCCTTCATCGAGTCGGCACTCGGTGGCATCGGTCCGGACGATGCGCCGATCACTAGCGACAACACGCTCGAGGAGGCGCGCCGCATTCTCGTGCGCGAGGTGCGCAACAAGGCGCCATTGACCGGCTCGATCACGGTGGTCAAGCTGCGCAAAGCGCGCACTCGCGAGGAGCTCGCTGCACTGTTCGACGAGGTCGATTCACACATCAGCAAACCGATGCGGCATCTGTCGGCGCGCCAGACGTTGCTGCATGTGCGAGGCCTGTTGTTCGGCGGCGACCTGGACGAGCCGAGTTCGCCGGCCTGACCACTTGTTGGCGCTCGTCGACCATCCAGCACGAAACGGGCTTACCGTCGTCGCACGCGATCAGGCTTCAGCCGGGGACGGGATCACTATTGCAGAAGCACCGCCGCATCGCGCTCGATCAGCGCATTTCGATGTCGAAGACGCGCTTGAGCAGCCGCGCCCAGCTGCTTCCGCGGCTTCGCCGGCATCGGCGCACAGGCGCGGCACGATGCGATGTACTACGGCTCGATGCGCGCCTGTCGGGTGCGTCGGTGGAATCCGTTCACGCCGTCGTATCGACTCTGGGCTGGCAGGTATTTGTCGACTTGCCGGTTGCTGAAGCGCGGGCGCCACTGTGGGGTACGTTGATCCGCGTTCGCTGCATGCTGGGCTTGGCGATCGTGGCAGCTTTGTTGGCGAGGGTGATCGCTGCGCGGCGCGCCACTCCGGTGCTGGCCGCGCCAGTCTAGGCTAGGCGGTCGGCGTCCCGATTCCTAGTCCAGTGGACATTCCGCTCGCCGCCCAATCGGTAGGCGAGTGTGACGCCGCTGAGCTTCGGCCAGCGGTGAAGTGTTCCGGTCCGGACCGTCGCCTTTCGGCGCAACAACCTCCGCGCTGTCCAACTGCTCCTTGGGCACACCAAGCTGGAGTCGACGGTGCGATACCTAGGCATCGAAGTCGATGACGCACTGGAGATCTCCGAGCAGACGGAGATCTAAGGCAGTCGCCGCGGCCGCACCAGCGATCGTGCTGCTGGTGCAGTCGCCCAATGGCGCCTATGTTGCCGCACCGGACGGGAGCTCTCGGCCGCCTACCGCCATTGGCGGCAGTCAACTATCTGGCGCCCCGAATCCTTTGGCATGGCTCAATCGTCACTGCAACGGCGCTGTGAGGTGCAGGGCCATCACCGGAGCAATCGATGAAGACCGAACTGGTGTACTTGCTGCTGACTGCCACGTTGACCGGACTACTTTGGATTCCCGTGGTGGTGGGTTATGTGTCCTCTCGCGGACCGCTGACGCCAGCCGCCTACAAGACCGCGCCGACCACTGCGCTACCCGACTGGGTCAATCGCGCGAACCGCGCGCATCTGAACGCGGTGGAGAACTTCGCGCCGTTTGCGGCGGTCGTGCTGATCGCCCATGTGACCGGGGTCTCCAATGCGACCACCGAGACCTGTGCCGCTGTCTACTTCTATGCGCGCGTCGCACATGCAGTGGTTCACATCAGCGGCTTCGGCAAGTTCAAGGCGCGAACCCTGATCTTTTCGGTGGCGTGGGCCGCCTTCATCGTCTTTGCCGTAGTGCTGCTGCGACGCGCCTTTTAGCGCGCGTTCGTCGGTCGTCGGAGCTGGCGACGCTCCGTCACGGGGAGCGCGGGATGGTCGGCGTCGCCTGATACCGTCCGTCGGCTGGAGCTGGCTTGTCGCGGCGCTCCAAACGACTGCAACGGGTGTGCGCCGTGAAAAGGCGGCGCTTTCCAGTGGGTGCAAGTCCCACCCGGCAACCGCTCCAGCCGGAAGCAACCGGAGCAGTCATGGAGGCAACGAAATGGCTGAAGCCTTCGGGTAAGCGTGCCACGAATAGGTGGCAGCGCGAGTGTGCGGGCCGTAACGCGAGTGAACGCTGAGCAAGCCTCGAAAAGGACGATGCACAGGCCGACCCGACAACCCTTTCGGGGAAGGCTGAGATCACTGGACGGATGAGCGATGCAGTGCCGCCAGTGGCTGTGCCGGGGCAGTGGCGACAGCACGCACACAAGGAAAGCGCGCGCAACACGGGAAGCCCCTTGGCGTGGTCGGGGACGACCAACCGGACGCCGGTGACGGACAGGCCGGGCGCCTCGGGGTGGCGGAGAGGCCCGTAGTACCACTGAAGCCGGGCAATGCCGGGGGAGGGAAGGAGCCTCAGTTCAAGACCAA